>JAEWZA010000368.1 GCA_023395575.1 Bacillota bacterium | reverse complement strand
GCTCTAATTGTAGTATTTCTTTTATTTTCTTTGATTCTTTTCATATAATATTTCTTATGATTTTCTGAGTGCCAGTAAAATTTTCTGCCCAAAATTTCTACACTTCTATTATCTGATCCACAATCATCATAGTTCCATATTGGAATATTTTCATTAGGACGTTTTGTATAGAATTCAACTGCTGCTGGCTTTGGTGAACTCAATTCATCCAATGTAATTATAGTATCATAATATATTTTCTTCTTAGAATTTTCTGTTAATTTTACATCTGAAAATCTTATTTTTGAACCTAATGCTGCATTTTCTCCTACCATACCAAAAAGGTTACAAGCATCACATATATTATCATAATTCTTACATTCATCATAGCCTCCATGCTTTTGCAATATATCAGGTATGGTATTATAGCAGGCAGTTCTAGATATACATGCAGGAGAAAGATATATTCTATTCCCCGTCTTATCCTGTCTATACCATACAGGATATTTCTTTTTGCTATTCAAACTATAGTGACTATATCCATTGTGGTCTTTCTTAAAATTTCTATTAACTGCAGGATCCTTATATACTCTCAGAACTTCTGTAAGTCCTTCAATTGCTCTTGTTAAGTCACCTATCACTTCCTTTTTAGGCTGATTATCATCACATGCAAATATGCTATCGTGATGTTTCTTTATAAATGGTTCACCCAAAAGAAGTATACCTGTTGAATCTCCAGTTCCTATATTTTTAGCTAATTTATATGGTATATTTTTTCTATATTCTTCACCTTCATCAAACATTATTTCATCACCAGTATATATTCGCTTTCTGTTTACAATTATGTACTTTTTATTGTTTTCGTCCTTTTCAATTATATACTGCGATTCCTCATCTCTATTACATTTCCCTGTTTTAATCATTAGTTTCTTTGCTTCATATAGCTTCCAAGTGCCATCAACATATTCTAAAATGCCAGGATTTTTGGGTTCAGTTTCTCTTAATGTCACAGGTTTATCATATGTCATCATGCAAGAATTTGTTAATGCTTCAAAAGTAGACCTAATAACGCCACGTATACTGCTACCTGGAATTATAGGTTCTTTTGGATCATTCTCTGTATTTTTCCCTGACAAATCGTCATATGAGAAAAAGTCATAGTTCTTATGCTTTTCATTTCTTTGCTTACTTTCATCAACTTTATTTTCTTGTTCTACATTTTTTTCATTTGTTATTTTTGCTTTTTCAAAAGCATTGTCGTTAGTTATATTAGGGATAAAAATAGGTGTTTTAGTTTTCAGCACACAGTTTATAACTCCAGTTAACAACTCCTTGTCACTTAAATTACTCTCTTTCTCTTTATTAACTCTATTCTTATTTGCTTCTTCTCCAAGGCTAACAAAATTATAAGGATTTACAAAAAGGCTGCCATTAGGTTGAACTTTACTTTTTTTAGAAACAGAATTATATTCAGTTTTCTCATTTTCTTTATTGTCCTTGTTATATGTAAGATTCGTACTATGTTTACCATTTGGTCTATTATTTATATTATCAGTTTTTCTATTTGAATCTCCGTAGCTTTTTTTAGATTTATCATCATTTTTCAATTTTTCATTCTTTTTTATTTGAAGATTTTCTTTTACAGACTCTGAATTTTTCAATCCATAAAATAAACTCTTAACATCTTTATTCTTGTCTTTCAACATATCTTCTATACTAGCCATCACACTCCACCTCATTTCTCCCAGCTTTAAATCCTGCTAATCTCCAATCTGCTACTTCTGGAGAGCCATCATCATTAAATTTTATGTAAGTCTTAATTAATAGCTTTAAATCCTGATCTTTGTAAGCTTCAGCATTAAAAGGCAGCTCGGGCAAATTTCTAATTTTACTTTTAAATTTACCGTCTTTTTGCCACTCACCATCAAGATAATGTTGTTCTCTATAAATAAACATATCATTGTACTTATTAAAATCATCAATATAGCGATATAAAAACTTATCTTGTTCAAATGAATATATAACCCTAACCTCAAAGCATCTATTAAAAACTCGAAGTTCCAATAATTTATTTACATCATATTTTTCCTTAAATTCATTGTTAAGTTCTTTGTTTATATACTTACCAAAACAAACACGATCTTTGAATACTGCATATATAAAGCAATTTTCATCTTTTTCGCTCACTTTAAATTTTTCTTTATTATCAGAATCTTCTTCTGTCCTGTTTTCATAAATACTCTTTAGTCTACCAATCAAATTATGAGGAATTACATTTTTAATTTCTACTTCTATATCTGACCAGTTCATTTCTTTAGTATCACACATTTTTTCTCAACTCCTCTGCAAGCGATTTTAAGCATTCCTTCTTTACCATATCGTAGGATTTATCTTCTGGTATATCTTTTCCTATATCGTTCGCTATTTCTTTTACTATATCGTTATGAATCTTAATATCAGTAACCTTCATAATTCCTCTACCTACAGCAGTTTCACCACCTACAGCCAACAGCCCATCATCAAGTTCATCAAGGCAAAGAAATATCAAACCCAATACGGCTTTTTTCGCCTTACACTTCTTGTTTATTCCTATTTTAATTTCTGTTTCTCCACCACAGCATACATTTTCGGTAAATAGTGCTCCATGCATAGAGCCACCAGTAAATCTATCTATTTTAGTTCTTGTTATAGGCATAATTGTGAAATTCTCAATTTCACTTTCAAAAAAGCTGAGGTTTGATTTGCAGAACTGTTTTTTATTTATATCGTCCTCACTTCCATATATTTCCTTTTTGTTGTCGCTTATATTATTTGTGCTGCTATTTTGCTCATTATTACTTTGAGCATTTTCAGTATTTTGTTCGCTTTCAATCTGTCCAAAGGCAATACTAATTATGCGATTAACTTTCTCATTAATTTTACGTCTAACACTGTCTTTATCATAATTTACATCAACGCCTATAGCATTTGAGCCCATAGAATTTAATATTTCTTCCAAAATAATTTTTGCCCTGTGTCTAAATGCCCCTGCCCAAGTTGTACCAGGAATTACAGGTGTTTCATCGTCCAAACAAAGTTGTCCATAATCAAGCTTTTCTATATTAGGATAACTTTTAACTTGATTCTTTTTAGAGTTATTTTTACAAGCTATTCTCTGTTCAGAATTACAATCACTTTCTCCACTTTGATCAGAATTACTTTCAACAATAATATTTGGATCAACATTATAATCACGTATCATCAATGTATCAGGTATTTGGACTTCTACCTCTATACCGTAAATTTCATTACTACCAAGGTCTTCACTTGATACATAATTTCCATCTTTCCACTCAGATGAACAGTAGGGATCAAATTTCAGCCACTTATTAACGTTTTCTTTTCCAAATGTTTTTTCAATATACTCTGCTTCCATATAACCCAATCCACGGCTTGTTTTTGACCCTATACGAAGGTCGCCTGAATTGATTGCAATTGCTATTTGTTTAATTAACTCTTTAAAAGTATCAGCTTTTTCACCGCAATATTCAATTATTGCTTCAAATTTCGCACCCTTCTCAATAATCTCATAATTGTACTTCCCAGTGTCAATGGC
>JAEWZA010000353.1 GCA_023395575.1 Bacillota bacterium | reverse complement strand
TTCTTTCAGTTATGTATGGCTTGAAGAACATAGATTTCTTCAATTTCGGCGAAACAATTAAAAGTACATCTGTATATCCTTATTTAATTATATTTTTAGTGCTTTTACCTATTTTTATAATTATTGAAAAAAGAGCCGCTGATCCTATTTTAAATCTATCATACTTTACAACCCCAAAGATACTTATCACATTAATTGTAGGCTTTTTTGTTGGAGTATGCATGATGGGAATGATATTTGTTCCTCAGTTCTCAGAAAATTCATTAAAAATCGCTACAGGAAAAGGTGGCTATTTTGTTACCATATTGGGAGTGTTTACAGCAGTAGGCGCGCCAATGAGTGGCAAACTTGTTGATAAGCATGGTGCAAAAAAAATCTTATTAGGAGGCTTTTTAGTTTCCTTAATAGGCTCTATATTCCTCGCTTTTGTTGCTGTTCCTGTAAGCAGTTTGTTAACTGTTATTGTTAGCCTTGCATTGATTGGTACTGGTTTAGGCTTTGTAATGGGATCACCGCTAAACTATATGATGCTGGGCAACACTAAAAAGGAAGAAGCAAACTCTGCACTGGCAACTCTTTCTCTTGTCAGGTCAATAGGAACAGTTATCGCTCCATCAATTATGATTGGTTTCCTCGCTCAGGCTGGTCTGGTTGCTCAGGATAACTTAATAGGTATGCTTCCAAAGCCAACAGTTCCTGAGATAAAACAAGCTGTAGAGCTTAATGATACCTTTAACAAAATGAAAACTGATCCCAAAATGGCTGAAATGCTAAAGGATGTTGATATTCCAGACCTAAGTAAAATGGGTGATGTGAATTTTGATATGAGTAGCGGTGGTTCGCTGCCCGACGAATTAGTGAAATCGATGCAATCTGCCGATGTAACAAATATTGTCGATAAGTCAAAAGAAATTGCAACCTACATGATGGATAAAAATTTACCTTATGCTATGAATAAAGCTCAAGAAGGCGTTCATGAGGGTATTACTGCAATGAGTCCTGGTTTTAGTGGCATAGATACTGGAATTTCGCAAATTCAAGAAGGCATTGCAGGCTTGGATAAAGCTATAGCTGAAATGTCGAAGCCAATTAAAGGTTTATCTCAAGCACTTGCTGGAATGAAAGAAGGAATAAGCCAGCAAGAAGCAGCTATTAAACAAATGACAAATTTGTACAACATGCTTACGTCAAAAACTGTAAAAACACCTAGTTTTGATGGAACTTTGCCTAATGATTCACAAATGATATCAGGTGTTCCTTCTGCTTCTCGAGGCATGGACAGTAGCAGCAGTATGGGTGGTATGAGCAGTGCGACTATGCAAAATGGTACTGGTATACCTAGCGGTGCTTCCATGCCAAGCGGTACTGGTATGCCAGATTCCGATATGCAAAAATACTCAGAAGATCCTAGTCTTCTAAAAGCTGAAATTAATAAATTGACTGCTGCTAAGGATGCTCTTAAAGCAGAATATAATGACACCTTGGCTAAGAAAGAGGCTCTTGAAAAGCAAGTTGAAGATACTAAGAAGAAGCAAGCATCAATGAAAGACAGTATATCATCAATGGAGCAGCAAAAAGCAATCTTAAATGAAACTATTAATAAAATGAAAGCTTTGAAAGACAAGTATATACCTCAAGCTTTTGATCAATCTAGGACAGATTATCTTAAGGCTATTGATAATATGAAACCACAAATAGAGACTTCTTTCCAATCAACTCTGGGAAATGGTTTTAAACAAATGTATATTACAGTATCCATATTTAGCATTTTCTCTATTCTGCTTTTAGTATTTTACCGTGACCCAAAGAAAGTGGTTTAGTACTGGTGAAGGTGTTAGTGGAGTAAATATTAGATTAAGCAAAACAACAATTTATTAATGTAATTTATAACTTATAATTTCTACTTTAAATTAAGGGCAATCTTTTACAAATTGTCCTTAATTTTTTTATTAATTAACTCAACTCCCTAATTGAAAATTTAATAAATATTCAACACTGGCAGTTAAATACTGCAGATGTGGTAGTCTTTTATATGCGAAAATGTCATTTAATAGTTTATAATTTCATATATTTTAAATATTTTCTTGACATAATAGCACATCCTTTCTCGAATAATAAAAATTGAGGTTATAAGTCAAAATGCATTAAAAATACTAAATTGGAGGTGTCAAATCCATTCAATTTGATTTCATGCTTTCTGTGTGGAATTTAGGAGATGGATATAATTATGAAAAAGAAAATATTACTTGTGCTGATTATTCTTAGTGTCTGCATTGTAGAGGTTTCTGCCCAGACAACCTATACTGTAAAATCCGGAGATAGTATCTGGAAAATTGCCGTGAAGTATGAAACAGGCGTTAGTGAAATTTTAGCTAAAAATCCTCAAGTGAAGAATCCTAGTTTAATTTATCCCGGTCAAAAGCTTACAATACCGGATCAGAGCAGTGTTAAAGCTTTAGAAGCTGAAGTAATTAGATTGGTTAACATTGAAAGATCCAAGAAAGGTCTGCAAACTTTAAAAGCTGATTGGGAAATTTCAAGGGTAGCCAGGTACAAATCTCAGGATATGATTAACAAGAAGTACTTTTCCCATACTTCTCCCACATACGGTTCTCCCTTTAAAATGCTTGAGACTTTTGGAATTAGATTTTCATCAGCCGGTGAAAACATTGCCTATGGTCAGCAAACACCAGCGGCAGTTATGAATAGCTGGATGAACTCCTCAGGACACAGAGCAAATATTTTGAGTCCCTCTTACACCCATATTGGTGTTGGACTTGCTAAAAGCAGTAGTGGAGTATATTACTGGACACAAATGTTTACAAAGCCTTTAAAGTAAATAAATAGCCTAATTCAATAAAAAAGCAACTAATGCCTATGATGTAAAAAATAGCGTTGGTTGCTTTTTTATATCTTCATAAGATTTGCCAACCAATATTTTAGAATGTGTTTTGTTATCACGTTGTATATCGAGCCATACTCCTAGCAGTTATAAACAAACTCAAACCTAAACTTTGCTCCACTCCTACACTAATCAGAAAAATATTTTTATTTATGTATGCACCAATCACGCCGTTAAAGACTTACTATAGGTTTTCCCATAAAATGCAATATGTATCATAAGCTATTCTTTCAATATGAAAATCATCTTATTCCATAAGCACATTTGTTTATTAGTTGACATAATATATTTGTATATGTTATTATTCTAGTATACTTTCTAGGGACTAATACCTTTTTCTCATAACCAAAGACAATTTAGTTTTTTAAACTTACTGAAATACTTTATGCTTTCAAACATATTATTTTATAGCCTTTCCGGCCATATTTAATACTGACTATTTTATATTCCATATTTTATTGTTAATCGCTCAACTCTTGTATCTGAAAACTTTAGGAGCTTATTAAGAAACCCATTCCTGCAGTTTATAGACTTGAAAATAAGTGATATCAACACATGAACCATTAAAAACAAAATGCTAGTATTTATCTAAGATAACAGGTCTTTTTAGAGATAAATCACACCCCTTTATGCTTTTGCATTCTTATGTAAACTAATTATTTCTATTTAGTAAGGAGGTATTTAATGCTTAAAAACGGTATTCTTCGCATAACTACAACTATTGTGCTATTGTTAGCAATAATTATATTTTCACTTCCTGTAAATATTTTTGCAGCAGCATGGGATCCATATTCACAATATATACCCAGCTCTACCCCAATTACAAAAAGTCATCTTCGTGCCGTATGGATTAGTACGGTTATAAACTTAGATTGGCCTTCTGCACAAACTAAAGCTATTGCAAATGACTCACAACGAATACAAAAGACTAAAGCAGAACTCATTAAGCTTTTAGATAAAGCTGTTGATAGTAATATGAATGCTGTGTTTTTACAGGTTCGCTCTGCCAGCGATGCCATTTATAAATCAAACCTTGTGCCCTGGTCAAGCTATTTGACAGGTACTTTGGGTAAGGATCCAGGCTTTGATCCCCTTCAATTTGCAATTGATGAAGCGCATAAAAGAAATCTGGAATTACATGCATGGTTTAATCCCTATCGTGTTTCAATGAATACCAGTGCAAGCACCATTGCATCCCTCAACGTAGATAAAAGCGTTTATAAAGAGCACCCTGAATGGATTAAAATTGCTAATAACAGATTTGTTATAGACCCCGGTATACCAGAAGCAAGAAAATGGGTAGAGGATGGTGTTATGGAGGTTGTAAAAAATTATGACGTTGATGGTATACACTTTGACGATTACTTTTATTATGAAGCTGTAACAAACGAAATGGGTGATGATACAACCTATCAAAAATACAATAACGGACAATTTAAAAACAAGGCAGACTGGAGAAGAAATAACACCTATCTGCTGATTAAGGAATTGTCAGCAAAAATTTCTTCTGCAAAGAGCTGGGTAAAGTTTGGTGTAAGTCCTTCAGCTATATGGAGAAATAAGAAAGATGACCCTGCAGGCTCAAACACTAACTCCTCATATACAAACTATGACAAATGCTATGCAGACACTAAAAAATGGGTTGATGAAGAGCTTATTGATTACATTTCTCCACAGATATATTTCACTTATGCTAACCCTGCAGCGCCTTATGGTGAACTTGTTACCTGGTGGGCAAACCTAGTTAAAGGCAAAAATGTCCATCTCTATATTGGGCAGGCATTATACAGGATAAATGAAGTTAGTACCAGTGATAAAGACTTTTCTATCAATAATGGTGTTCCGGAGTTTACTCGTCAGATAAAACAAAATACAACAATGTCTGAAGTAGGTGGCAGTATTCTGTTCAGAGTAAATTATCTATTTACTAGCAGTACGCAACCCTTTGTTACCGTACTACAAAATGATTTATGGTCAACTAAAGCATTAGTACCAGTGATGCCATGGAAAGGTGGAAAAGCTCCTGCTGCTCCGACAAATGGCTCAATCAGTACTGTATCAAGCGGTACAAAATTAACCTGGAAGGATAATGACAGCACTACTTCTTACTATGCTGTTTACAGATATCTAAACAGTGAGTCAGTAAATATAAACTCAAACAACAGTGCAAAAAATTTGGTTACAACAATACGAAAATCTGCAAATGGTACTCAAGAATTTATAGATAGTTCAAGAAGCTCTGTTAATGGTGTAGTTTACGTTGTTACTGCCTTAGACCGTCTTCACAATGAAAGTAACCTACTGAAAATAGGCTATTCCTCAAAGTACTTTAAAGATGTAGGTCAAAATGTATCCTGGGCAATTGACCATATAGACAAACTTTATGAAAATAATATTGTTTCAGGTGTGGGCAATGGATATTTCTTACCTAATAACAACAGCATACGCGGAGACTTTATTCTGATGCTTATGAAGACTTTAAGTATAGAAGCTGATTTCAGCAATAACTTTTCTGATGTTCCAGAAAACTCATATTACTTTAATGCAGTAGGAGCTGCCAAAGCACTTGGAATTACCAGCGGTACAGGAAATAATAGATTTGAGCCCAAAAGCAATATAACTAGACAGGATATGATGGTTCAGGTCTATAAAGCAATGAAAATATCAAACATTCCCCTTATTGAAGCAGATGCTTCGGAACTCAGCAAATTTACCGATAGCTCTCAAGTAAGCAATTATGCTAAGGAAGCAATAGCTACGCTAGTTAAAAACGGATATATCAGCGGTTCTGATAACAAGATAAACCCAAAGGGATTAACAACAAGAGCAGAAATAGCAGCTGTACTATCAAAGCTGTTATAATGTACTCATGCTTTGCAGTTGAATACACTGCTTAAAGCCAAGTAATATCAGGTGTGGCAGCAATATCAAATGAAAAGTCAAATAATTTTATAAGACCAAGTTTGTTTACTGAACAACAAACCATTGGTAATTCTACCGCACCAATAGACTTTTTATGTGCGAAGTTTGAGTAAAATATTAATGTTTAATATTGTTTTCTGAACGGAAAAAAAACCAAGACTATGTACTTCTAGCCTTGGTTTTTTCTTTCTACTTTCCAAAATACTTACTCATAACCACGGATGATGTTTTTGCTGCTGCAACACCACCATAGCCGCCTTCCTCAACAATAACTGCTATTGCAATTTCAGGGTTTTTGTATGGTGCAAAGCCGATAAACCAGCTGTGAGGATTCTTGTTTTCAATGTGCTGAGCTGTACCTGTCTTTCCGCATACCTCAATTCCTCTTACTTGTGCTCTGGTGCCAGTCCCCTTTGAAACTACCTCTCTCATGTAGCTTTTGATTTCAGCAGCATATTTAGTTTCAGTAATTTCTCCAATAGAGGACATATTTAAGCCTTGAACCACATTTCCATTATAGTCTGTAACCTTGCTTATAAGTGTTGGCTTCATCATAACTCCATCATTTGCAATAGTCTGAGCTACTAAAGCCATTTGAATAGGTGTCGCCAACACTTCTGCCTGCCCAAATCCGCTTTGAGCCAGATTCCCCTTCTCATTGGATTTATATTTAGGAAATCTGCTGTTATCAATAATTATTCCTTCCGAAGGAATGTCCTTATTAAATCTAAACTTCTCAGCTGTTTTTATCAGCTTATCTTCAAGCCTTAAGCCTAACTCTCCAAAAAACAAATTGCTGGACTTTATCATTGCCTGCCCAAAATTAATTTTGCCCAGAGCCTTTCCTTTGTCATTACTAAGAGTATAGCCTCCACCTAAATCCAGCTTACCTGTGTCGTTAAAGGTTTCTTTCGTCACCCCATCTATGTTTTCAAGTGCACTTATTCCGGTAACGACCTTAAAGGTAGAGCCAGGTGCATATAGCCCAGAAACTGATCTATTCAAAAGTGGTCTATGCTCATTTTCATTTAAAGATTCCCAAATGTCACTTAGGTTGTTGGGGTTATAGGAGGGCTTTGATACCATTGCTAATATCTCTCCTGTTTCAACCTTTAAGACAACAACAGAACCTTTATAATCTCCCAGAGAATTATAAGCTGTCTTTTGCAAATCATAGTCTAATGTGGTATATACGTCATTACCCTTCTTGTCTACTTTCTTAAATCCATTACCTGCCCACGCCATAAAAGAAGTAGAGATATTACTGGACAATTGACTATCATACAAATTTTCCAAGCCAGTTATGCCGTATCGTTCATCATAATACCCCAATATATGTGCTGTAGCAGCACCACCCTGATATAGGCGTTTATAGCCATTTCCTGCTTTTTTGCTTAATGATAATTCTTTACCTGTTCTATCATATATAGTGCCTCTGACAACCTTATTTCTTACATCCCACATTCTTCTGTTATCAGGTCTTGTAACAATATTGGGGCCTTTAAGCAATGTAAAATATGATAGATAGCCCATCAAAACAATGAATACTATTAAAAAAACTATCATGACCCGCTTTATATTAGTGGTTAAATTATCCATATTAGTTATAACTGCTCACCTCGGCTTTTATTAATTAATAAACTCAAACTTCGCACATAAAAAATCTATTGGTGCGGTAGAATTATCAATGGTTTGTTGCCAAAATAACTCGAAAGTATAGTTGGTGCTTACATCGTGCACTTTCGAGTTTGGTATGGGTGGTATTTACTTAAATGGTTCGTCTCATCAGCTGATTCATGCAATTATTTCTAACCCAACTTTCCATTGAAAATGCTACCACACCTTATATTACTAGGCTTAAAGCAATATATTCAACTGCAAAGTTTGAGTTAATAAACTTATATCAAAGGATTATTTTTACAATATTATTGCCCCTCAACTTCGTCGCCTTCTGAAACCTTTTGTATTATGCCCAGTGCCAGAAAACTAATTAATAAAGAGGTCCCACCATGGCTCACAAAGGGTAAGGTTATACCCGTTAGTGGAATAAAACCTGTCACCCCTCCTACAATTACCAAAGTTTGAGTTGCAATCATTACACTTAAGCCTGAAGTTAAAAGTTTAGTGAAATTATTCTCGGCATGAATTGCACTTCTGATAGAGCGGTAAAACAGTAGAAAATGCAATATTAAAATAGCAAACCCCATCAATAGACCCATTTCCTCACAAATAACGGAGAAAATAAAATCAGATTCATTTACAGCTACATATTCAGGGTTTCCCATTCCAAGCCCTCTCCCGAAGAAACCTCCCATAGCAATAGCGTACATAGACTGTACTACCTGATAACTTTCATTATAGACATATGACCATGGATTCCACCAAATCATTATTCTCCTTCTGATATGACTAAACATTGCATAGCTTGCTAATCCCCCTACTGAAAACAAACCTAAAGAAATCAGCACATACTGAATTTTTGATGTAGCTAGGTATACCATTGTAACTGCAATAGCAAATATTATCAGAGCGGTTCCAAGATCTTTTTGAATAACCATGAAACCTAAAGCAATACCTATTACAGCACAGGGTTCTATAAGCTGCTTTCTTGAGCTAATATCAGAAAGTGCCGAAGCTAAATAGAGAATTAGAAATATTTTACCAAACTCAGACGGTTGGAATCCAATTGGACCAATTTTCACCCAGTTCTTTGCCCCTAATATTTCTACGCCAAAAAAAGTAGCCATTGCCATAAATATTATAGTTGCTGCCAAAAAGGGATATCTAAATCTAGAAAACTTTATTATCCCTTTTTTTAGATATAGAACTATAAATAAAAACAGAAAAATTCCTAATACAAGCCATACTAACTGTTTTGTGGCTATAGCTTTGTTCAATCTGAATAACATTATAAGACCTATAGAACATAAAGATATAGCTAATAAAAATATAAGCCGATCTCCCATTGGATAATATTTTTTTAGCACCCAAGTAGTCAGCCATATTATTAAAAATATAACTAAAAAGAATACCCCTGCCAATGTATCAATTGGACTCTTTAAAAGAGCAAGATTCAAGAAACCAAGAAATACAAATAAGTATATAAAAAACTGAAGAGCTCTAATACTTTTTATCATTATAAACCATCACTCCTACTTCAAAAAGACTCCAATATTGCTTTACTAAAACATTCAATACTAAGGTCTTCACACATAACAATTGCTTCTAAAATAAATACCCATCTTGTCTAATCATCATCTAAAACTACAAGGACTGTCTGAGAAATACGTATTTCATCACCAGGCTGTAAACTTTTTTTATCTACTCTAATTCCATTTATAAAAGTACCATTTGTAGATTTTAAGTCTTCAAGCATATATCTGCCATCTTCAAAATATATTTGAGCATGATAACTTGATACCGACTGTGATGGGAGTAGCATTTGATTTGTCTCGTTCCTGCCTATTGAGATTTTGCTGCCTATTGGTATGATATCACCAGCAATGAAGCTGCCTCCATCGCCTGAATACTCAAGTCTAAGCTTCCAGCCTAAATTTTTCCCACTCTTCAATCCACTTCTTTTTACATCCTTAGACATAATTTTCAACGCCTGAAGTATTATAATAAATATAACTATTACCAGTACTACCTTAAATACTACTGATAGAAAGCTCATATCTAAAATGTTTATTTTCATAGTTCACCCACATTTTCCCACGTTTTTAAAGTAATTAATGTGCATATCTTAACCCTATTATATACAAATGCTCTGTATTTTACAAACTTCATCCTTACAATTTGTATTTTTTATCAAAAATTTCATAAAAAACACTAAACAAAACTAACTCTTTCGAAGTATAATAATACTGTATTCAAAGTATTGCAACTTATATATAGTAATATGTAATGCTGAATAATATAAAAAGGGGGATCGAATCCATGTCATTTTAATATTGGGAATTTTGTTACACACTGGGACATGGATATGCTTATGCAGAATTTTATTATTATTGCATTGTTAATTTTAAATATATTTGGATTTATATTAGTATCCTTAGACAAATACAAAGCTAAAAACAGATTATGGAGAATACCTGAACGATCTTTTTTTATCTTGTCTATACTAGGTGGTGGTATCGGCATATACATTGGGCTATTTTTATTTAGCCATAAAACACGCCACTGGTACTTTATGGTTATTATACCGCTAATTATACTAGCTCAGATTGTGTTCATATATTATTTAGCTAACAAATGATTTTTCTTAGCTCACAGCTAAATCTATATGCTTGTTTGTAATAAAGATGAACTTATTTGAATACCCTTTATTAATAGTGCAAAGTGGGGTTATCTAAATGAGTTCTGATAGATTTTATAAAAATTCAGCTATATTGACATTATCAAATTTCATAACAGGCTTTATTGGCTTTGCATTTTCAATTGTGCTTTCAAAAAAGCTAGGAGCCGAAGGACTTGGTCTGTATGGTCTTATCATGCCAGTGTATTCCCTTCTTATTTGCTTGACAGCAGATGGTCTGATAACAGCAGTTTCAAAAGTCTGTGCAGTATATAATAGTAAAAAAGATTATAGAAATTTACATAGAACTGTAAAAACTGTGGTTTGCTTTATGGGCTTGTGGAGTATCGCTGTAGCAGCACTTGTTTTTATTAATGCGTCCAATATAAGTACCTTTTTTATAAAAGATGTCAGAGCAGCAAATGCAATAAAAATAATATGCCCGGCATTGATATTTATCCCTTTTTCCGCAATATTTAAAGGAATATTTTATGGCTTTGAAAAATTTACCATCCCAGCTAGTATTGATATTTTGGAAAAAGGTATTAGAATAACGATTCTCTTATCCACTATTTTTCTACTATCGCTTAATAATGTAAAAGGTGCCGTAACCGCTGCCTATTTTGCATTGGCAGTGGGAGAGGCTATTAGCCTTTTGATGCTTCTGACTGCTTATAAATTATTCTTCAAAAAACTAGTACCTGTGAAAACAAAAGTCAAGAATCCCTTGCAGCTATTATTTGATATATTAGTAATATCAACTCCTCTATGCTTAAACGGATTTCTCTCTTCAATACTAAATACAGCATCAACATTGATATTGCCAAGGAGATTAATTAGTACTGGAATGAGTTATGACAATGCCTTAGCACTGATTGGAAAATTCCTTGGTATGTCACTCACAACTGTTAACCTTCCATTTATAATAGTTGGTTCCATGATGACGGTGTTAATTCCAGATATGTCACTTAGTATTAGCAAAAAGGATTTATGGAGCACTGAAAGAAGGATATCTCAAGTTTTAAAAATTTCTTTTCTTGTAGGATTAGGAACACTAATAATTTCTTTGTGTATTCCACAAAAACTAGGTTTGCTTTTTTATTCTAGAGATGACTTGGGAGTTATGATTAAAATAGCTGGTATTTGCAGTTTTATGAGTTATGCTTCTTGTGCATCCTATGGAATTTTAAATGCTCTTGGTAAGCAAAATGTAAATCTGCGAAATTCTCTCATCGTTTCTGTTGAAGGGCTAGTTCTGGTATTTATCCTAACAGGAATTCCGTCATTAAATATATATGGATATGGAGTATCTATTATTTTGACCTCAATAACAGGTCTTGTCATTAATCTCTACGAAATTCGAAAGTACTGTGAAATTCGTATCTCAATAAAGAGTTCTTTAGTATTTGTTATAATTGGACTAATAGGATATATGACTATAAAACTTGCTAGTACTCTTATTCCAGACAACTTTATTGTATTTGATGTTTTTATTTCAACAATCCTATGTTTTGTTGCCATATTTTACCTATCTAAAATTTATAATCAAATTAGCATTCACTAGTTCTATATGATATAATATTTTTTAAGTTTGATTTTGAGATTAATTTAACTGGTTGTACTACTGAATTTTCAGGCAAATTACTTATTACTCATACTGAAATGAGAACCATTACAAATTCAACAAATATCTTTGGAGTAACCCATTTAGGTAAGTTTGTACGGGAGTACCAGTAAGCCAGTACTATTATTTTAACCCTGAAAGGTTTATAAAATAATTAGCCCAATGTGTTAAATCATCTCATTATGCTAGTTTATTGTAAACTAAGTTTGCAGGTAAATTACTTATTGCTAGTACTTGTACGCGAGTACAACTTAGATAATGGGTTACTTGGTTAAAGATATTTGTTTGAATTTGTTGGTGAAGAATAGTTAATTCTACCGTAAAACCTACACGATGTAGGTTTTAGCGTAACGATGAAGCAAGGATGCTGAATGTGAGCGACGGTATAATTAACTATTATGAACCATTACAAATTCAACAAATATCTTTGGAGTAACCCATTTAGGTAAGTTTGTACGGGAGTACCAGTAAGCCAGTACTATTATTTTAACCCTGCAAGGTTCAAGAAAAAATAGCGCAACGCACTTAGCTCATTGTACTATTCTATTTTGAACTGAGTTTGCAGATAATTACTTTTACTGGTACGCCAGTACAACTTAGATATTACTATATTCAGACTAGGATAATTACACGGAGGATAAAATGTATAAATATGTGGTATTTGATGTTGACGGAACAATGATAGATACAGAAGAAGCTGTTATGTATGCATATCAGCAAGTAATATTTAATAAGTATGGAAGGTATTTTACTGAAGAAGAATTGTTAAAGGGTTATGGAGTTCCTACTCCGCAAACTTTAGCTAATTATGGTTTTACAGATATAGATTCTACTATGAAGGATTATTACAAATACCTAATCGAGGGCTTCAAACGCTGTTCGGTTTTTGATGGAATTATAGAAGTTATAAGCCAGCTAAAGGATAAAAACATTCCCATTGGCATTGTCACTTCAAGGTGTAAGTATGAAATTGAAATTGATAGTAGCTTGCAAAGTTTAATTGGTAAGTTTGATTCAATTGTTTGTTCAGACGATACTACTAATCATAAGCCAAATCCAGACCCTCTTATAGAGGCAATGAAAAAAATGAATGCAATAGCGTCTGAAACAATCTATATTGGTGATACTATCTTTGATTCCATGTGTGCCAATAGCGCTGGCGTGAAGTTTGCACTAGCTGTTTGGGGAACTAACAATGCTAATAATATTAGTGCAGACTATTATCTGAAAAAACCTGCCGAATTACTTGAGATATTATAGTTTTAAAAATTGTTTTGGCTTATAATTGCTTTATCTGTATTGTATTATGTAAGAATATCACATGATAAGATTATTAGAATAGTAATTATTTAGAAAGAGTCTATATTATATGATAAATATTAGAGATTTTGTAGAGCAAGATAGACAAAACTTAATAACACCAATGAATATGCAATAAAACTCTATAAAAGACTTGGCTTTAAAAATTTGGAGTATAAGCAAATGATATTTGATTTATAAATATGAAAACCCGGAATATTTATTGTGGTACAAATTTTATGCATCCAAATAAATATTCCGAATTTTTAGTCTATATAAATTTATCAACTCACATGTTTTCAACACTCCATATTCTTTCTCTGTTTCCCTTTTTATTTTGATACATTTTCATATCAAGGTCATGAATAAATTGCTCAATGCTTATATTTTTATCATTATACATTCCACTTGCATAGCTATATCTTATATGATACGGTTTTTCGCTTTTATTGTTGAAACTATCAATCATTTTTGACATTTTCTTAATCATTTCATTAACCTCTATAAACGAAACATCATTTATTAATACCAGAAACTCATCTCCTCCCATTCGGATTACAACACCGTGATCCGAATAGGCTATCTGTAGTATTCTTACAAAGGCTTTAAGAGCATAATCTCCTTCTGAATGTCCATAGCTATCATTGATGCTTTTGAAGTAGTCTAAATCAATCATTACAACTGCTAAATTGCCAGTGGGTTTCTTTTTATATGCATCAATGCACTTTTTTAATACAACTCTATTTCTAGCACCAGTTAGAGAATCTCTATAAAGCTCTCTTTGCTGAATAATAACAAACATAAAAATTAGTATAATTGAATTACTACACCATATAAAACTAGTTGCATTCACCATAAGCTGAATTAATATAAGTATACCAGCAGTAATGACAATAGTGAGTATAGCAACAAACTCAAAATTAATTATCATTTTTTTATTCTTTACTATTATAAAGGCGCTATAAGCTGCAAAAATAAAGCTAAGAACAAGTGGAATGGTATATTCTGTTATTCGTATATGAGAAATTGCTTTTAAATTAAAGGGCAAGAAAACAGCTGATATTGCATTTACTATTATTAATATTCTTATAAGATATTTAGTAGAAGTTTCTATTTTAAACGGTTTAGGGAAATAATTGCATATCAATTTAAAGAAAACAAATGACAAATAAGGTGCAACTGCAACTATAAGTACTTTATTAATACCAGATAAAATTCTCATTGGTGTACTATAGCTTCCAATAAGAAATGCAGATATCACTTCAAGTATTACAAGTAATGTGTTTAATGTAAGTGCCACTAAATATAGCCTATTAATTTTTAGTTTTTTATCAAATACATTATAGGAATATACCATAAAAAACAATAATACAGCTGCTGATATAATATTCATCTGCTGATGAATTAACACTTGCATAAACTATACTCCTTACACTAAAAACACATTTTATCTATACCATTTTATAACAAACATTGTAATATTTCAATTATATTAATAATTTTAATATTTTCAAATTAACTTTATCGCGTTGGCTAATTATTTTATAAATCTTGAAGGGTAAAATTTTAACACTAGTGTATAAGTACTTTACCTGCAAACTTAGTTTAAAACAAATTAGAATAATCGTGACAAGTTTAACATTTTATATCTTATAAAAACAATATGGGACTACTTATAAAACCTGTTTCTTAAAAACAGCTATTAGCAGCCCCATTCATTTAAAGTTTTCATTATTTTAAAATACTTTTTAAGATCTCATTACTTCTCAAAAGCTCCTTAGCCTTTGTTCTGTTCTCATCAACATGTAGATACGTATGTCTATTTGGCTTTATCGTTGGTGCTAATTCAATTGCCTTTTCAAAGTCATCAGCCTTCATTTGCAGACTTTCTACATAACTAAAAAATCCTGTGTCACTTAAAAATTTCTCAATCCTCTCATATCTGTGCTGCTGTACTAAGCTAATGATATATGTGGCAATACCTACCTGAATGCCATGAAGCTGTGGTTTTTCAAGTATTTTATCCAACGCATGGGATATAAGATGTTCGCTGCCGCTTGCTGGAGCACTGTTATTTGCTATTTGCATAGCAATTCCACTCATTGTCAAAGAATCCACCATTTCTTTAAGAAAAAATTCTTCTGTTACTTGTGTATATGGCATTCTAACAATACTATTAACAGACTTTTTTGCTAACATTGCTGCAAAATCATTTACTCTTGCAGCCTTGTTATTCTCCTCATAATACCAATCAAATACAGCCGTTATTTTTGACACAATGTCTCCTAGTCCTGAGTATATAAACTTCATAGGTGCATTTTTAATAACCGCTATATCAACTATTATTCCAAATGGCATTACTGCATGGACAGATGTCCTTCTTCCATTTATAATCAGCGAACAGCCTGAACTGGAAAATCCATCATTAGAGGTTGATGTAGGAATACTTATAAATGGAAGATTTCTTAAAAACGCTATATATTTTGCTGCATCAAGTACCTTTCCACCACCAACACCAATTATAGCATCAACATTTGAGGGAACAGAAAATGCCATTGGCATTAAATTTTCTATTCTTATGTCATCATAATCATAGGTTTCAAGGGTACTTAACTGAGAATTAGAATTTATTGAATGAAGTATCTTTTCTCCAAATAGCTCTCTGATTCCATCCCCAAATAAAACAACTACCTTTTTGATTCCAGCTCTAAAAATATACGAGCCTACATTTTCCAGTATATTACTATCCACTTCCATGATTGTTGGAATTTCAATTCTATGAACTGATGTACTCATACTACCTCCCACCCCGCTTATACGCCACTGATATAATGAGAATTTTCTACAATCTAAATTTCATTTCGAATCTAGGCGTTACAATATACCTCATTTTAGTTAAAGGTTATTTAATAATTATTCAACTTCTCACATAATAGTCTATTCTAGCCAGCCCTGCTTGAGCATATATTTCTCTACTTCGATAAAATTGTTAAATGGTACAAAAGGAATATTCCTATCACTAAGCAATTCTTTCAAGTCATTTCTTGCAAATGCAAAGTCTGCCGCTTTTGCAGCCCCTACATCGGGTTCACTGTCACCAGAAAAATACACCTTTACATATTTTCCCTTCAGTGTTTGTATTACCTTCGCCTTATCGATACCCCATATTTCTGAATAAAACTCGCTTTTTGAGTCAGGTAATATATGAATCCCTCTGTCTTTATATACTCCATCCATTGAAATTACAGTAACACTATTTATTTTATTATGTTCCAACAGCTTTTTGATATAATATGAAGTTCCTGCACTTAGAATATAAAAATCTCCACCACAGTTTTCAACCCTTTTTATGAAATCAATTGCATAAGAATCCAAAGGAAGGTTAATAATGTCCTCAAGAATCTCCTCTTCACTTCTATCCATTGAATTAAATATTTTATTTAGAAAGTCAACATTTATTTTTCTAGTTTTTCTCCACTCATCATAAAAATCCCACGCCCAATCCTTTAAGTACTTATCCATTACAATATGATAAAAATCTCGATCTGTAAGAGTACCATCAAAATCCGATACAAAAGCAAATTTTTTCATGTATTCCACCTTCTCTATATTTTTTAAACGTATTCACTCAATTTTCCCACACATAAAATCTATCTGTGTTCAAACTTATCAATGGTTTATTGACAAATAAACTTACTTATTTCATTTGATAAGCTTGAACACGTATAATGAAACTAGGAAAGTTGTTATACTATCCTTGAACAGCTCACTATTTCGTATTACTTTTAATAGTTTTATTCTGCTTTAACTTCCTGTGATTTGTTCTATTTTGTATTTCATTATTCTGAGTTGTATTATTCTCAAGCTTCTTATTATGTGGCTGCTTATTCTGCAACCTATTATCCTGTATTTTCTTTTTTCTTTGCTTTTTATTTTGCAACATTTTACTTGGTGCAGCATTATGTTTTTTACTCGTATCAGCAGTTTTAATATTAGTAGGAACTGCACTTCTTATTGAAAATTTGTGATTTTCGATGACAGGAATTTTTTTGCAGATTAATTTTTCAATATTCTTTAGATACTTTGTTTCTTCTTCATCACAGAAGGATATTGATACCCCTCTAAGACCAGCTCTACCAGTACGACCAATTCTATGAACATATGTTTCTGGTGAATCAGGCAAATCAAAATTGAACACATGAGAAAGCTTATCTATATCAATTCCTCTAGCAGCAATATCAGTTGCTACTAAAACTCTAATCCTCTTTTCCTTAAAGCAACTCAAAGCGTACTGACGTGCTCCCTGTGATTTGTCTCCATGTATTGCCTGCGCTTTAATTCCCGCACCAACAAGTGTCTTTGCCACTCTATCAGCACCATGCTTTGTCCTTGTGAAAACTAATGCCCATTCAATTGACTTGTCCATTAAAAGGCTAACTAGAAGATTCCTTTTATCTTTTTTACTAACAAAACAAACAGATTGGTCAATAGTATCTACAGTGGACGACACCGGTGTCACTGATACTTTCATTGGATTTGTCAGCAAATTATTAGCAAGTTTTTCTATCTCACTTGGCATAGTTGCAGAAAATAAAAGAGTCTGTCTTGTTTTTGGTACCAATTTAATTATTTTTTTTACATCATGTCCAAACCCCATATCTAACATTCTATCTGCTTCATCAAGAACAAAACACTTAATATGTTGTAAATCAATATATTTTTGATTAATGAGATCCAGTAGTCTTCCTGGTGTTGCAATTAATACATCTACACCAGCCTGAAGCTTATCTGTTTGTGGCTTTTGAGCGACACCACCAAAAACCACACAACTTTTAATATCCAAGAATCTACCATAAGCCTCAAAGCTCTCCATTATTTGAACAGCTAACTCTCTTGTGGGTGTAAGAATAAGCGCTCTAATTGGCCTGGTTTTCTTTTTATTGATAGGTTCACTCGTTAGTATCTGTAATATAGGCATAGCAAAAGCCGCTGTTTTACCAGTACCTGTCTGCGCACAGCCCAATAAATCTCTACCTTCTAATATTGGTGGTATTGCTTGTTCCTGTATTGTAGTTGGATTTTCATATTTTTCGTATTCTATGGCTTTTAGAATAGGTTCTAATAAATTTAATTCTTTAAATAGCATTAATATCTCCTTATTGACTCTTAAATAGTTTAATCATTTCGTATTGTATCATACATATAATATCATACTAATTTTATATAATTTCAAAATATGAAAAAATAAAGATATATCTTTACAATAAAATACAAAAATACTCTATATTTTCACTATAAATATAGAATTAGTACTATTAATTGTAAATAAAGATTGCAAAACTCGTTAATAATATTTATTATTATATAGTGTATAAAATTATGAAAAGCAAAGGAATAAAAATGGAAAATTTAAGTTTTAAGGAACTCAACCTTTCAAATGAACTACAAAAAGCAATTACAGATATGGGCTTTGAAGAAGCAACTCCAATTCAGTCTCAATCAATTACCCACATTCTAGATGGTAAGGATTTAATAGGACAAGCTCAGACTGGAACTGGAAAAACTTGTGCTTTTGGAATACCTGCTGTTGAAATGATTAACCCTGAGTTGGATTTTATTCAAGTATTAGTGCTTTGCCCTACAAGAGAGCTAGCAATTCAATCTTCTGAAGAGCTAAAGAACTTATTAAAATACAAAGACGGTATAAGAATTCTGCCTGTATATGGTGGACAACCAATTGATAGACAAATTATGGCTCTAAAGAAGCGTCCACAGATTATAATCGGAACTCCTGGTCGAGTAATGGATCATATGAGACGTAAAACATTAAAGCTGGAGCACCTAAAAATGGTAGTTTTAGATGAAGCCGATGAAATGCTGAATATGGGCTTCAGAGAAGATATAGATACTATTTTGGAAAAAGTTCCTAGCGAAAGACAGACAATTCTGTTTTCTGCAACTATGTCCAAAGAAATTCTTGATATTACAAGAAAATACCAGAAAGATCCTATTCATATCAAAATAGCTCACAAGCAGCTTACTGTACCACTAATTGAGCAATATTATCTTGAAGTAAAGGAATCTGCAAAGCTTGAAGTTTTATCAAGATTACTTGACACTAATGACATTAAATTATCATTAGTATTCTGTAATACTAAGAGAAAAGTTGATGAGCTCAAAGCGAGCCTGCAATCAAGAGGCTTTTCAGCTGAAGCTTTGCATGGAGATATGAGACAAGAGCAAAGAGATAAAGTAATGAGTATGTTCAGAAAAGGTAATATCGATATACTTATAGCTACTGATGTCGCTGCCAGAGGTATTGATGTTGATGATGTTGAAGCTGTATTTAACTACGATTTACCTAGTGATGATGAATATTATGTTCATAGAATTGGAAGAACTGGAAGAGCTGGTAGAACTGGAAAAGCATTCACCTTCATATCAGGAAGGGAAATATATAAGCTTAAGGACATACAGAGATATACTAAGTCCACCATTAAATTTATAAAGCCACCTAGTATAAACGATGTAGAAGAAAAGAAAATGTCCAATATCCTTAAATCTTTAAAGGATAACATAGCAAAGGAACAAATTTCAAAATATGTTGGTCAGATTGAAAAATTTGTTGAAGACATAAATGCAGACTCATCGGAATCAGAAGGCTCAGAGCAAAGCTTTGTTACATCGCTGGATATTGCTGCTGCGTTATTAGGGCTTTATATAGAACAAACTTGCACTCAAACCAATAAAGTCAGCGAGATAGATGATGCTACAGAATTCACTTCTGATGGCGATATGGTAAGATTTTTTATTAATATCGGAAGCGAGAATAAAATTCAGCCTAAACACATAATAGAAAGTCTTGTTGCTTCATCAGGTCTTCCTGGAAAACTAGTAGGCTCTATAGATATTCATGATAGATATTCCTTTGTGGAAGTTCCGAAGGAATTTGCACCAGAAGTTCTGAAATCTATGAAAAATTATATAATAAAGGGCAAAAGGATAAATATTGAAAAATCTAATGCTCGAAAAAAGAGCTTAAATCCACATACACCAAATCGGAACAGCTTTAGCTCAAAAAGGAAGCAAGGTTTTTCCAGCAGTAAGCATTTTAAAAAGGATAACTAGATTTTTTTACAAAAAGCCACTTTTAATTTAATTATTTGTGGCTTTTTTTTATTGTTTTAACTTTTTATTATGTTTTTTTGTTATAATATTATTATGTTTGATAATCAAAAATTTAATTAAATTATAGTGCTAATGGAGGACATATGATTGATCTCGAACTACTTAGGTCTTGTGGAACTATAAAAAAATACAACACTGATGCAGTTGTTACCCTAGAGGGTGAAAATACACATGAGATGTATTTTATCTTATCAGGAAAAGTAGGTGTTTATTTAAATACATTTACTGACGATGCTGTTAAGCTTACTGAATTAGGTGTTGGAGAAGTTTTTGGTGAGATGAGCTTATTAGATGAACTTCCTCGAAGTGCAACTGTTATAGCTTTAGAACCCTTGAGCGTTTTAGAAATTGACAGAAATCATTTTGAGATTTTTATTAGCCGTCAGCCTGAAATGGCATTCAAAATGATGAAGGCTTTAGCTACACGTCTAAGAGTAGTAAATAGCGCTTTATCAAAAATGGCAATAAATTCAGATACATCTAGCTTAAAGAGTGTTGAATCACCTTCGCTACAATCCCAATCTGCTGAACAACCAGCTAAACCCATCGTAGTAAAGGCATTTTTCCCTGAAGGTCACAAAACATATAATCTCGTCCCTGCATTTGACAGTTCTGAATATATATTCGAAAAAACAGTACCATGCCCCATTTGTGGCAATAAATTTCTGACATATGGTCAAAAGGTATCAAAATTAAGATCTACAGGAATGGATAACGACTTGCGTCGCAGATACGAAAACTTTGATCCAATATGGTTTAATATCTGGACATGCTCTGAGTGTTATTACTCAAATTTTTATAATGAGTTTCCAAATCTTTCACCATCTAAGTTTAAATTAGTTACTGCAAAGCTCACTTCCCTATTAAATGGTCAAAAGCTTACAATAACTAAAGATATAGATGTAAATCAGCTCTTTACCAAGTATTATCTATCATTGTATTGTGCCGAGGTAGATAAATCACCAAATATTAAATTAGGCAAAATATGGATGAATATAATGTGGTTGTATAGAGATTGTGGTGATGCGGAAATGGAAAAAATAGCCTCCGCATCTGCACTAAACTATTATCAGGAGGCGTACCTTAAGTGTGATACCGAGCTGAAGCCTGAAACAGAACAACAGCTTTGCATTATCCTAGCTGAATTATGCTTATTGAATAACAAGTCGGAAGATGCCTTCAAATATTTGATGTCAGCACGAAAACAAAGAGGTGGTAACAGAACCTATGCTCAAATGGCAGAATTTAGAATTGATGAATTGAAAGAAAAAGCTTAACACCTATATACGACTATTTAAAAATGTGACTCCACATTTTAGCACAAATTAGAATGATGCACATAATTATTTACATTGCTATATAAAGGAAGACTGAAGCTCGGTAGTATCCTCTGCTTCAGTCTTCCTTTATTTCAATTACTACACTTTGTAATTAAAATTAAGAATGTAGTATGCTTTCGATTATTTCCAACAAAGCATTTCCCTTAATTAACTGTAATTTTGTTTTTTTTAAATTATATCCTTAACTGTTCTAAAAGCTCTAACAACCAACATGTTAGATTAATTCAGCCTTCTTTAAAAGCTTTATTATAACAGTTGCGCTTTCTGCTCTTGTAAAGCTGTCTTTTGGAGTAAGTCTTCCATTATTATCTCCTGCAAAAATACCATTCTTTACACAGATTGTAGCTGTCTGCCTTGCGTATACTGAAATATTGTCAGAATCCTTAAACAGCTTAAGTTGATTAGCAACATCAGTATCAGATACTGTTACATTCATACCTGCTATCTCCATGGCTTTTGCAAGCATTGTCATTGCTTGCTCTCTGGTAATTAAGTCTTGTGGTCCAAAATTTCCGTTTGAATATCCAGCAAGTATGCCATACTCATATGCGGTATAAATATAGTAATGATAAGCATCTCCTTTTTTAACATCACCAAATTTTTCTGGGAAATTTGTTCCTTTTAGTCCAAGTGCTTTTACTATCATTGAAGCAAATTCTGCTCTTGTAATAGCTCTGTTTGGAGCAAAATTTCTGTCTCCCACACCATCATCAATCAGTCTTGAACCAACATCATTTACGTAATCCTTTGACCAGTGACTTTCTACATCATTAAATGTTACAGGATTCCAAATAACTGCATATGTACTATTAGTAAGACTGTTTATCTTTGCGTGATACTTTCCATCAACCTTGTCTTGATATACTGCTGTAGGAACATGTGAGAAAGTACCGTCTTCGTTAACTACTACCCCTGTAGTTATTTTTTTGTCATCTGGTAGAATCACTGTTCTTTCTACGTAATTGTTAAATTTAGATACACCAACAGTTTTACTGCCATTTGTACAAGTTATTTCAAAGTCTACAGGATTTCCTACCAACTGCATGTTGTTTCTTCTAGCACTGTTTTCAACCTTCGTTATTGTTTCTGTTGATGAATTTGATACTATAATGTTTACTTTGATATCTTTTAACTGAACCTGACTGCCAATCTTTTCTGAAACACTATCTATATTAATATCCTCTGCAGGAATGGTATAAATAACATTTTCAGTTCTAATTGCGAGGGTTGCATTTTTATTTTGCAAGTTCTTTACAGTCTGTCCGTTTAGCTGTCCAATTACAATATCCGAATTGTTATTTACTGGAATTATAATAGTACTGCCCTCTTTTTCTTTGTTAAGCTTGTTTGTAAGCTTTTCATCATCTAGTTTAATTATTGTCTTCTTTTTGCCATCTTCCACTTTAATTTCTGAGGTTGCATAATCCACTTTATCATTATTAATAAAAATTCCAGTAGCAGAAGCATTTACCGGTGGTGGTGAATATGAACCACTATTTTGTTCTGATTTTTTTTGTACCGCACCAGTCATTGGACTCTCAACCGCTATACCCTGAGCTATTCCTGTTGCTGCTACAGGTGTTACCTCAAAGCTTATATATTTTCCTTCATCTGCGCTGGTAAGCACATATGTTTTGGTTGTTGCTTCTGCTATCTCAGTTTTATTTAAGCCTGCTGCATCATCTGATCTATACCATTTGAATGTGCTGGTTCCCTCTAAATCTCCATTTACATCACTGTAGGTATAGTGACCTGTCAGTGTTGCTCCTACCTGCAATGTTCCTGTTATTGCCTGTACTGTTGCTGTCGGCGCTGCCTCCGCAGGTACTACAGCTCCTGCCCATGTGCTCTTCACTGCTGTTCCCTGTGCTATTCCAGTTAGTGCTACTGGCGTTACCTCAAAACAGATATATTTTCCTTCATCTGTACTCTGTAATATATATTCATCATCTGTTGCTCCCGCTATTTCTATTATATTTAGTTCTGATGAATTATCTGCCCTGTACCATTTAAAGGTACTGGTTCCTTGTGCATCCCCATTTATATCACTGTAGGTATAGTGACCTGTCAGTGTTGCTCCTACCTGCAAAGTTCCTGTGATAGGCTGCACTGTTGCTGTTGGTGCTGCTTCAGCAGGTACTACAGCTCCTACCCATGTGCTCTTCACTGCAGTTCCCTGTGCTATTCCAGTTAGTGCTACTGGCGTTACCTCAAAGCAGATATATTTTCCTTCATCTGCACTCTGTAATATATATTCATCATCTGTTGCTCCCGCTATTTCTGTCATATTAAGTTCTGATGAATTATCTGCCCTATACCATTTAAAAGTACTTGTTCCTTCTAAATCTCCGTTTACATCACTGTAGGTATAATGACCTGTCAGTGTTGCTCCTACCTGCAAAGTTCCTGTGATAGGCTGCACTGTTGCTGTTGGTGCTGCTTCTGCTAAAACTACCGCTCCTGCTCTCAGACTCTCAACTGCAATTCCTTGAGCAATTCCAGTTGCTGCTACTGGTGTTACCTCAAAGCTTATGTATTTACCTATATCCGCACTGGTAAGCACATATGTTTCGGCTGTTGCTCCTGCTATTACTGTTTTATTTAGTCCTGCTACATCATCTGATCTATACCATTTGTAAGTGCTTGTTCCCTCTAAATCTCCATTTACATCACTGTAGGTATAGTGACCTGTCAGTGTTGCTCCAACCTGCAATGTTCCTGTTATTGCCTGTACTGTTGCTGTCGGCGCTGCTTCCGCGGGTACTATTGCTCCTACCCTTACACTCTCAACTGCTGTTCCTAGTGCTATTCCAGCTGCTGCTACTGGTGTCACCTCAAAGCTAATATATTTTCCTTCTTCTGCGCTGGTAAGTACATATGTAATACCTGTTGCTCCTGCTATTACTGTTTTATTTAGTCCTGCTGCATCGTCTGAGCTATACCATTTATAAGTACTTGTTCCTTCTAAATCTCCGTTTACATCACTGTAGGTGTAGTGACCTGTCAGTGTTGCTCCAACCTGCAATGTTCCTGTGATAGGCTGCACTGTTGCTGTAGGTGCTGCTTCTGCAGGTACTATTGCTCCTACCCTTACACTCTCAACTGCTGTTCCTAGTGCTATTCCAGTTGCTGCTACTGGTGTCACCTCAAAGCTAATATATTTTCCTTCTTCTGCGCTGGTAAGTACATACGTAATACCTGTTGCTCCTGCTATTACTGTTTTATTTAGTCCTGTTGCATCATCTGAGCTATACCATTTATAAGTACTTGTTCCTTCTAAATCTCCGTTTACATCACTGTAGGTATAATGACCTGTCAGTGTTGCTCCTACCTGCAATGTTCCTGTGATAGGCTGCACTGTTGCTGTTGGTGCTGCTTCTGCTAAAACTACCGTTCCTGCTCTCAGACTCTCAACTGCAATTCCTTGAGCAATTCCAGTTGCTGCTACTGGCGTTACCTCAAAGCTTATGTATTTACCTATATCCGCACTGGTAAGCACATATGTTTCGGCTGTTGCTCCTGCTATTACTGTTTTATTTAGTCCTGCTACATCATCTGATCTATACCAT
>JAEWZA010000330.1 GCA_023395575.1 Bacillota bacterium | reverse complement strand
CAATTATTGCCCTTATTACCTTTCCCTTTGCAGACCAAGGACATTTAACCTCTTTTTTTAAAATATGAAAATCAGGTATCATATCAACTAATTCACTAAGCCTAACACTATTATCAGCCATATAATCAATTATTTTTACTAAGCCAGCAATAGTATCAAAATTCATTACAAAGAAATCATTCAGATTTTCTCTATATTCCTCACTCAGCATTTTTCCCATAAGCTCTTTCGTAGAGGTTTTAGTTCTGATAACCTTTCCGTTGTTCTGCATAGCCATTTTTTCAATTACAGCACTGGCATTAATTGGTACAACCACTGTGTTTCCCTTCGTCTTTTTAAGATGAATTAAAGATATCAGGGCTGTATATAAATCGTCTGTTATAACTCTTCCTTTTGTATCAATGAGCATTATTTTTTCATAAGAATTCTCAAAGTAAACTCCTAAATCAAATCTCCCTTGAGAAACTCTACTTGTCAGTGCCTTAATGTCAGAAAAAATACTTTCATTTTTTTTATGAGCCCCTATTACATCAATGCTTGGGTTGATAAACTCAATATCACACTTAAGTCCAGAAAAAATCCTTTCGATAATATTTTTTAAATAATTTGATCTTGCTATTATTGCTATTTTAAAGCCATGTGCTTTTGCCACAACACCGTTTAAAATTGTTTGAATATAGTATACACTGTGGTCAGGAATTGTTACAACTGGCTTAATTTCATTAAATGCGCAGCGAACAAAGTCCTCTCTGATAAAAAAGTTTTCAATTTTTCTCTCTTCATTTCTGGTTATATTACTTCCCATACTATTTAAAACATCTATTACAAGCATATCATTTTCTTTTCCATATGCAGATATATGAATTCCACCACTCAAATTGTAAAACCTTATGGCAGACCTAGTTACAGGCAAAATACCTGTTCCAAGATCATAGACTTCTATACCTGAAGACATAAGACCTGACAATAATGAAGTTTTTATCATTATCAGTGCATCAACATCATCACAGCATATTGCTATTTTTGAATCCTTAGCACATATTGCACCGTAAGTTGCCCCTAGCTTTGATGCGAACTCTGGGGTTATATCCATGTTTATTTCTCCTAAAATACCCCTGTTTCCAAATAAGTTTTTAGAGTACTTTGAACCCCATACTAAATTTGAATTCACATCTGTGCCAGACTCTATATTTTTATTTGGCCATATCTTAATTTCAGGTTTTATTGCACAATACTTACCAACAATACAATTATCTCCTACAACAGAACCTTGATACGCCGATGCATTTTCTCTGAACTGAACTTTATTACACAGAACACAACCTCTTAATTGTGTATGACTTTTTAATGTACAGCCCCTCCATAGAATGCTTTTTTTAATGGAACTGTTATCATGTATATGAGCTGCTTCTCCAATTACTGAAAAGCTTCCTATGGTACAACCACTGCTTATTACGGAATTTTTACCAATAAGCACCGGTGGTTTTAATATTGCATCCTTTGCTATTACTGCCCCATCTCCTACCCATACTCCCTGACGAATTTCCTTCGCATCTATTTTCACATCAACCCTATTGTCCAATATATCATTGTGTACAGCTAAATAAGCATTCAAATCACCAATATCGCACCAATAATCTTCTGTTATATATCCATACATTGGTTTATCTTGTTCTAGAAGAATAGGAAACAAATCTTTACTAAAGTCAAATATCTGATTTTTCTTAATATAGCTTAAAACCTCTGGTTCAATGAAATATATTCCTGTATTAACTGTATCACTGAACACTTCACCCCAGCTTGGCTTTTCTAGGAAACGATTTATCTTTCCGTCAGGGTGAGTAACCACTACTCCGTATTCTATAGGGTTTTCGACTTTCTTTAGTACTAGAGTTACCATTGCTTTACTTTTTTTGTGGAATTCAAGAGCCTTATTTATATTTATATCCGTTAGTGCATCCCCACTAATAACAACAAAAGTCTCATTCAAGAAATCGTCTGCATTTTTAACGCTTCCAGCCGTTCCTAATGGTATGTCCTCTGTATAATACTTTAGATTAACCCCAAATTCGCTTCCATCCCCAAAATGGTCTTTAATAATTTGGGGCATATAGGCAAGAGTAACTGCAATATCCCTAATACCATGTTTCTTTAATAGTTCAATAATATGTTCCATTACAGGCTTGTTGACAATTGATACCATTGGCTTTGGAAGATTGCAGGTCAATGGTCTTAATCTTGACCCTTCTCCACCTGCCATAATCACAGCTTTCATCAGATCCATCCTTTCAAATGTTGTTGTGTGACTTGCTCCATCTAATGTCGAAATAAATCTGTAAATACTGAGTCAATTACTATCGGCTAATAGACTATAACTAACTCCTCGCTTTTTAGTTCAAAGTTAGGTAAATATATGTCTGTCCGATATTGTTTATAATAATAAATATTGATTTATTTTAATATTTTTACCTTAACAAAATAATCTATTCGAATAGTACCACTGGAATATATGGAAATAAAAAATTAGTAATAAAATGTAAATTATTACATTTTTTGTTTTATATGCGAATTAGTATAATAATTATATGAACTCTCTGCTAACTTTAGTATTATTTTTTTATATTTTTTTATTTGTCAGTTGGATTTGAGGATTTGTTTTCCAAAGTTGAGTTTTTATAATGCTTATACGTAAAACAACGCAAGTTGGGAAACCAACTTGCGTTGTTAGAAAATATTAGAATATATGTTTAATTAAATATTAACCATTTCTCTTTTTAGATACAACATCAAATATAACTGCTGCTAAAAGAACTCCACCTTTAACAACCTTCTGCCAGTTTGCATCAACACCCATAATACTCATACCAAGGTTAATTACACCCATAAATACAGCACCTATGATAACACCAGAAACTTTACCAGTTCCTCCATATGCTGATGCACCACCAATAAAGCAGGAGCTGATAGCATCCATTTCATAGTTTTGACCATAAGTAGGCTGAGCTGATGTCATACGAGCAATTGTCATCATTCCAGCTAACGCTGCTAAGAAACCCATATTTGTATAGGCAAAGAAATAAATTCTATTTGTATTAATACCAGATAGCTTTGCAGCCTTTTCATTACCACCAACCGCATAAAAATGACGACCAAGTGTAGTTTTTGAAGTAATGTAAGCATAAGCTAAAACTACTATTGCAACAATAACTAAGGCTGTAGGAATACCTCTGTACAATGCTAGCTTATATGAAAATGCTAAGACAACAGCAGAAATAACAACTGACTTAGTAATCATAGCAATAAGGGATTCCATCTCATATCCTTTTTTTGCTTTTTCAATTCTACCTTTGATTTTGACTGCTAAGAATATGACACAGGTAAGAATACCAGCTACCATTGCTGTTATGTTAAAGCCTTCGCCTCCAAGGTAATCAGGAATATAGCAGTTTGCTCCACCTCCAAAGGTTTTGATAAATGTATTATTGGTTAATGATACTGTCATACCTTGCAATACTACATTTGAAAGTCCTCTAAAAATAAACATACCTGCTAAGGTAGTGATAAACGGCGGCACTCTAACATATGCAATCCAGAAACCCTGCCATGCACCTATAGCAATACCCATAACTAACATAAATAAAACTGCAATAATCCAGTTTGTATTGTAGGTTTCCATTAATTTTGCTCCAACAGCACCTACAAAGCATACAACTGAACCAACTGAAAGGTCAATGTTACCACCCGTTAAAATACATAACAGCATACCAGTTGCTAAAATGAATACATATGCATTCTGTGCAATTAAGTTACTTATATTTTGAGGAAATAAAAGTTTCCCACCCGTCTGCCACACAAAAAATAGTGTAACTAAGATCAACATCAGTATCATCGTATTTGATTTAATGAATGAAATAACTTTTGTTTTATTCATAGTTTACGCTCCTTTACTTCTTTTTTTTCAAAATATGTGCCATTATATTTACTTGAGTTGCTTCAGCCCCAGAGACCTCACCAACAAATTTTCCTTCATCCATAATATAGATACGACTACACATACCTATTACCTCATTAAGTTCTGAAGAAATCATGATAACTGATTTACCTTCTGCTACTAATTTATTAATAATACAATAAATTTCGTATTTAGCACCAACATCAATACCTCTAGTTGGTTCATCAAGAATAAGGACGTCAGGATTAGCAAACATCCACTTTGCTAATAATACCTTTTGCTGATTACCTCCACTTAAATTTCCAGCATGTTGTTCAACACTTGGACATTTAATATTTAATTTTTCTTTTTGCTCAAGAGCTACTCTATACTCTTGGTCTTCATCAATTACACCTCTTTTGCTAACTCCGTCTAAATTAGCAAGAGTAGTATTATGCTTGATGGAATTAGATAGTATCAGACCGCTTCCTTTTCTGTCCTCAGTGACATAAGCCAATTTATGCTTAATTGCATCATTCACGTTGTGCAAATCAACTTGTTTTCCATTTATTGTGAGCTTTCCAGAAATATTTGTTCCATAGCTCTTACCAAATACACTCATGGCCAGCTCTGTGCGCCCTGCACCCATAAGTCCAGCAATACCAACCACTTCACCTTTTCTAACTGTCATACTAACGTTATCAACTACTTTTCGCTCAGTGTAAAGAGGATGATAAACAGTCCAATTCTCTATTTTAAGTGCAACTTCCCCAATATTTTCTTTTTCTCTTATAGGATAACGGTCAGACATGCTTCTTCCAACCATTCCTTGAATTATTCTGTCTTCACTAATTTGGTCTACTGCTTTATCCAAAGTCTCAATTGTAGAACCATCTCGGATAACAGTAATTTTATCTGCTACATATGAAATTTCGTCCAATTTATGAGATATAATAATAGAAGTCATTCCTTGCTTTTTAAATTGTAGCAGCAAATCTAACAATGCTCTAGAATCTTTATCATTTAACGATGCAGTTGGTTCATCTAGAATAAGTAATCTTGCTTTCTTAGCAAGAGCCTTTGCTATTTCTACTAGTGACTGTTTTCCAACACCTATATCCTTAATCAATGTCCTAGAAGATTCTTGTAGACCAACTACACGAAGATATTTATCTGCTTCGCCATAAGTATCATTCCAGTTAATAGCATACGACTTTCCTCTTTCATTACCAAGAAACATATTTTCGCCAATTGTCATATATGGTATAAGTGCTAATTCCTGATGAATTATAACTATACCTTTTGATTCACTGTCTGCAATCTTTGTAAACTGACATATATCCCCGTCATATAGAATGTCTCCTTCATATGAGCCATAAGGATATACACCGCTCAATATATTCATTAGTGTGGATTTACCAGCACCGTTTTCACCTACGAGAGCATGAATTTCTCCCTCTTCAACTTTTAAGTTAACGTTGTCAAGTGCTTTAACGCCAGGGAAAGTTTTGGTGATATTTTTCATTTCAAGTAGTACTTTCGCCAATTTTATCCCTCCCAATATCTAATCACAATTCTTACATATATTAACTCTCAAACTAACCTTTTGCTGGTACCGCCAGCGACACAAATAGCAATTAATAAGTGTCTAGTCATAGCTTGATTACTCAAAAATGCGAAGATAAAATGAATGCACGAAATGTAAACTTCGCATTTTTTACTAATATAACAGGCAGGAATTACTCCTGCCTGTTATATTTTATTAATAAATAATGCTTTTAATTATTTTAATTGATCTTCTGTATAGTATCCTGAATCAATTAATAGAGTCTTGTAGTTGTCCTTATCTGCGAATACTGGCTCACAAAGGTAAGAAGGAATGATTCCTGTTCCATTGTCATAGCTCTTTTCATCATTAACTTCTGCTTTTTCACCCTTCATAATAGCTTCAACCATTTTTACAACCTGAGAAGCTAAAGTACGAGTATCTTTGAATACTGACATTGATTGTTTTCCTGCAATCATGTTCTTAACATTTGCAATATCACAGTCCTGACCTGTTATTACTGGCCATGCACCTTTGTACGATGCTGTTAAAGCATTTGTAACACCTAGTGCTGTTGAATCATTTGAGCAAAGGACTACATCTATCTTAGTTCCATCTGCATAGTAAGAAGAAATGATGTTTTCCATTCTTGCTTGTGCAGTTTCAGTTGCCCAGTTAGCAGTTGCAACTGTAGCAAAATCAACCTGTTTTGACTTAACTATTAATTTACCTGACTCAATATAAGGCTTAAGAACATCCATAGCACCATTGTAGAAATATTTAGCATTGTTATCGCCTGGGTCGCCTGTGAATACTTCCATATTGAAAGGACCAGCTGCATTTGCTAAATCCAAAGCTTTCTCAATATATTCACCCTGCTTTGTACCAACCATGTAATTATCAAATGTTGCATAATATGATACAGCATCTGAGTTCATTATTAAACGGTCATAAGCAATTACAGGTATATTCTTTTCTTTTGCTTGAGCTAAAACTGTTCCAAGTGAATCACCATCGATAGAAGCAATTACTAAAAGATCACTTTGATTTGCAATCATGTTTTCAATTTGAGAAACCTGAGTCTGAATATCATTACTAGCATACTGTAAATCTACTTTAAAACCAGCAGCTGTTAATTCTTTTTCCATATTAGAACCATCTTGGTTCCAACGCTGCAAATCCTTTGTAGGCATTGCTACACCAATTGTTCCAGTTTTTGTTGCTGCTGTTGAAGTTGCTGTTGAATTTGGCGCTGTTGTATCAGCTCCACCATTGTCTGTAGCTTTACCACATCCAACAAATAATGTAGCTAACAAAGACAAGCAAACTATTGAACTTAATAACCTTCTTTTCATTTAAAAAGCCTCCTTTTAAATTATCTAAATGTCTTTTATGAATTTAATATAACACAATGTATCTAGGACTTGTTTGCAACCTTCTACAAATTTTCATTATTTTCAAGTTAGCATAAAATAAATAAGACTAGCACAAGTCAGTTTTGTGCTAGCCTAAAACAAAAAAATCCTATTATTAACCAAACTTTCCCAGTTAAAAATTGCAACCCTATCAGCGTTTGTTCTGAGGAACATTCAGATATACATCCTCCCTCAGATGAAAACCGCTGTCAATAATAACCTCGTCCATATTGTCCTTATTCACTGCAATTGGTTCAAGAGCAATATATGGAACATTATAGCTACCATCATGAATGGTATGCATATTTTTAAGCTCTTCTTCCTTTACTAGTTTTATAGCATATTCTGCTGCTTGCTTCGCAAGCTTATCCACTGGCTTGAATACAGTCATCAGCTGAGTTCCCTCTACTATACGCTGACAAGCCGCCAAGTCTGCATCCTGGCCCACTACTTTAACTTTATCAATCAGCCTTTTTTCCGATAATGCTCTAACTCCTTGGGTAGCTAAATCATCATTTCCAAACATTATTGCATCTGCTCTTTTTACCTTATCAACATTGTCATAAATATAAGAAGCTGCCAGTTCTGCCTTCCAATCGTTAGCATATGCTATATCTATAATATAAATATTGTTACTATTCATTACATCAGAAAACCCCTGCTTTATAAGCGAAACATTATTATCATTTGGAGAACCGTTAACCATAAGAACACTTTTATTAGGAAGCCCTGCTGCAATCATTCCCTCTGCCATCATCCTTCCTACTTTTTCGTTATCAAAGGAAATATATAAATCGGCATTTGCATTTTTAATTAATCGGTCATAAGAAATTACTTTTATCCCAGCATTTTTTGCTTCTAATACTACTTTTGAAATTGCTTCCGAATCAATAGGAATAATAA
>JAEWZA010000299.1 GCA_023395575.1 Bacillota bacterium | reverse complement strand
GGCAGATGCTCTCCCAGCTGAGCTAAGCTCCCAAGGCTTAACTCCGTGAGCGACAATTGATAGTATACAAGACAATGTTAATAAAGTCAACATGTTTTTTAAGCTTTTTTTAAAATTATTTTTCTCTTACGTTATAATACTCCATAATGCTTTAAAAATCTAACAATATTACTTTTTATTTCTTATTCTGAAGTTCCATTACAAGCTTTTCCATATCATTGTGAGTGAAATTATATTTTGTATTGCAAAAATGACATTGAAGCTCTGCACCCTTGCCATCTTCAAGCATTTCAAGCAAATTCTCTTTTCCAATACTAATCAAATTTCTCTCCATTCTATCTCTTGAACAGTTGCAGGTAAAGCTACACGGTACTTTTTCAATAACTTTAGGCTCCATTCCATCCAGTAAACGCTCTAAAATCTGCTCAGGCGTCGTTCCTTCTGACAACTGCTTTGATATAGGTGGGAATCCTATCAACCTTTCCTCTAGCTTCTCAACGGTCTCTTCGTCTGCTCCTGGCATTAGTTGAATTATAAAACCACCAGCAGCCTTAACACCATTTACATCCACTAACACACCTAATGCTACTGTAGATGGCACTTGTTCAGATGTAGCAAAATAGTACGTCAAATCATCAGCAATTTCACCAGAAACCAAATCAGAATATCCAATATAGGGTTCTTTTAGTCCCATATCCTTGATAACATTTATATATCCATAGCCCACAGCTGTTCGTATATCCAATTTACCACGCTCATTTAGAGGCAAATCAACGCCAGGATTATTTACATAGCCCCTTACATTGGCTTTTGAGTCTGCTGTCACCACAATGCCTCCAAGAGGTCCATCCCCCTTAATTTGAATTGTAAGCCTATCCTTGTCGCCTTTTAACATTTTTGACATCATACCAGCTGCTGTAAGTGTTCTACCTAATGCAGCTGTAGCTATCGGTGAAAGTTCGTGAACCAGTCGAGCTTTTTCCACAAGTTCCGTAGCCACTGAGGCAAAAGCACGAACTGTTCCTTCAGCCGCTGTTACTCTTACAATGTAGTCATTCATAAATATACCCATACCCAATATTTCTCAAAAGAACATTTAAGAAATATACATTTCCTTGACAGAAATGACACGGGCTTGGCACCTCCATTTCTATTTGTTATTTCTTTTATCCTTTAATCTCAAAGCCAACTTCCGCACAAAAAAATTAAGCTAGCGTTGGAGAATCTCTAGGTTATTAGAGCTATTCTTCATATTTCTTCACACTTCTCCTTAATATTAACTCTTTCACATTATTCAAACTCTGTATAAAAGTGAACATTAATATATTTGCTGTTAGCTTTTCAGTGTCGAAAGCACCATGCTAGTACAAATTTAACTTAAATTTATGAGCCCTTCTCAATAAGCTTTTGTTAAATTTAAGTATAATATTTCTCCAAAATATTGAAAACCCCGATATATATAATATATCGGGGTATTAATGGCTACTTCAGTATATAGTTAAAGCAAATATTATGCTCTCTGAACGTTTGCAGCCTGAGGACCTTTAGCTCCTTCAACAACTTCGAAAACTACTTCTGAGCCTTCCTCAAGTGTTTTGTATCCATCCATAGTGATTGCTGAGAAATGTACGAATACGTCATTTCCGCCATCTCTTTCGATAAATCCAAAGCCTTTTTCAGCATTAAACCATTTAACTCTTCCCTTTTCCATCGATCAATTCCTCCTGAAATATAACTAAACTTATTGCGCGATATAATCGCGTTCATTTAACAACATATAGAAGTTTATCACATATCTTGCAAACTGTCAAATGATATTTATTTTTGATGAACATATTGCTATAAAGAACAGCATATCACATACACGCTATATTATATTTTTTCATCTTTTTCAACAATTTATTCCTGTAAATATAATCTAATAATTTAGCTTTTAACCTTTTTGGAAACATAAAAATTTCTCTGGCTCTTTTCTGATGGTTTTGTTAACTTTAGTTCATTATAAACAGCTATAAATTCTAAATCTGAGTTATTAATAAACCTCATTATTTCATCATGTGAGTATGCCTTCTCAAAATGTGTCTCATCAAATCTTTCGTAAAGCGTATCCTGTTTTACAAAAAATGTTAAATCAAACCTAGATATTTTTGTTTTACTATTGTACTCATTTTCCCAAATATATGTAACATTATCTCCTATCTCATAAAATAAATTATCTGAGAGAATATTTTCAAATTTGTAACGTGTATTAATATCAAAAATAAACAGTCCATTTGGATTTAAATAGTTCTGAACCAATTTAAATAATTTTTGGATTTGAGTTGCTTTTATTAAGTAGTTAAAGCTATCAAGTAAACAAACAATTACATCTACAGTACCATATAGTTCAAAATCACACATATCTTGATTCAAAAACAATATATCAAGGCCTTCTTTTTTCGCTTTTTCATTTGCACAGTCCAACATTTCTGTAGATAAATCCAAACAAATCATCTCATATCCACGTCTAGCCATTTCTATACCAAAGCTACCCGTCCCACATCCTAGCTCCAATATCATTGAACCCTTAACCTGATGCTTTTTCATGAGACTTTCCACATAGTCCGCCCACTTTTTATAGTCGATATCTCGAGTCAATTCATCATATACATACGCAAAGTTGTTATATATAACACACACATCCTTATCCAGAATAATATCAAAGGACACAATCCTTTGTTATAGCCACTTCAAATAGAAATAAATACAGTCTATTTGTAATATACTACAAACTTTCCCACATGAAAAGCCTAACAATGCTCAATCTTATCAATGCGTTATTGAATTATATTTTGCGCTAATTTATGTATGGCATTTAGAAAAAGCCAGCAATCTATATCTGCTGGCTTTCCTGTATCTGTGCCCTCTTTCTCTTATTTACCAATCCACCAATACGCCCTGTTTCTTTCGGACTCAAGCTCTTCCAACCATCCTTCATAACCTTCTCTATCAAGCCAAGCTCACGAGCAATTTCATATTTTACTTTTTCATTTTCATTCATTATTTTGTCCATGCCTATTTTATATAAAACAACTAACCCTATGGCATAGACTAGACACCTCCTATATTTTAATTTTCACAGTTATAACCTCATAATTACATCTTTTAGTCCACTTCTGTGCTACTGTTTGGTTACTCAATCTTCCTACAAAAATCTCGTTAAGCTCAAACTCATCAAGGGGTTGTCGCCAAATAGTTGTAATAAATTACTAAAGATCCATAAATTCATAACTAATTCAAGAATAATTTCTAGTCTTTCTATCCGTTTATAATTGAACATTTACAACTTAAAGATAGCAAAGTTAATCAAGCTTTAGTCATAGTAATCTAAATACCGTATTATATCCGTCCACGCATACTTACAGCAAAATAATATCATTTGATACTACATACTAATTCTATCAACCGCTCCAGTAGTTTAAGTTTGAGTTATCCAACCTACAATGAAAATACACTCTTTTTTGCGAAATACGTTTTTCAGCTACAAACTATATTGACTTCAAAATGTTATGAGAAAATAACAGCTATTGGTATTATGCGGCTGAAAAAGAAAAATTATACCTTAAAATTTACAATATTTTCTCAAATATTCGTAATAGAAATCATAGCAGGTTAAGAAGAACTCATATTAGTATTATTTATCTGTAAGCACTTTGATAGCCTCCTGAAGCTGTAAATCGTCTTCTCGCGGGACAGCCGATACAGATGTATCTTTATACTTGTCATCAAGTTTTATTTCAATATCGGGCTTTATACCTTCTCCGTGAATACATACACCTGAAGGAGTAAAATATCTGGCTATTGTCACTTTTAAACCTGTTCCATCTTCAAAACCATAGGTAGATTGTACTAAACCCTTTCCAAAGGTCTTTGTTCCAATAAGAGTTCCTTTTTTAAAGTCCTTGATGGCACCCGCAAGAATTTCTGATGCACTGGCACTATTTCCATTAGTCAAAACAACAATAGGAATATCCAGGGAGGTATCATCTGAGGATTCAACCTCCTTTTTACCATTTCTATCTTCAGTATATACAATCGTTCCTCTTGGCAATATTCTGTCTGCTAATGCCACTACTTCATTGTACAATCCACCAGGATTGTCTCTAACATCAATTATTAGTGATTTTGCACCCTCATCGACCAATTTATCTACCTGACTTATAAAATTCTTGCTTATGTTTTCATCAAACATTTTTAATTTTATATATGCTATATTGTTATCTAGCATTTCGCTTCTAATATTTATTTTCGCAACTATCTTTTTTCGAACAACTGTTACATTCATGGTGCTGTGGTGAGACTGTCTATATATTGTCAATACAGCCTCTGTATTTTCTTCACCTTTAATCATGCTTGCTATAAGAGCATCGTCTTTAATATTTGTAACATCTTTTCCGTCAATCTTAATTATTTTATCCCCTTGTTTTATTCCAGCCGCTTTTGCAGGTGAATCGTCAAAGGGTTCTAATACAGTTGCTATTCCATTCTCATCTAGAATTATCGGCAGCCCAATGCCTACATACTCATTTTCTGTAGTTTTTTGCATATCCATAAACCATTTCATTTGCTCCTTATCATAATACACAGTATAAGGATCTTTGAGAGAATCAGTCATACCTGATATAGCACCCTCTACAAGCTTATTTGAGTCAATTTGTTCGTAATACCTATTTTGAAGAATACTTCTTGCATCATTAAACTTTTTGATAGTTTCCCTAGTAACACTACTTTTTGCAAATGCCAATGAATAACTGCCTGTGAAATAACTTAGCCCCATAAAAAAGAGTGCACATACTGTAAATGAAATTACAGCTGTTATAGCAATAATATTTATTGGATATTTAGAATTAAACTCCTTTTTGTCAAAATCCATAACAACTCACCTCTTGTTTTCAAACTTTATTTTGTCTATATTTTAAAGCAAAAATAAATATTATAATACCTAGATTCAAAAAAGAAATTTATCGATTGTATAAAAATTTCATTACATTAGCGGTATTTCATCGAGGCTGCAATTATTCTAACTGCTCGGAAGTAAAAGCATTACCCATCGCTTATAGAAGGGGAGAACATTTTTTTACCTCGATATATATATTGATATGCTTAAAATGACAATAATAAACCCGCATTTTTTATGCGGGCTTAATTTTATCTAAGCTAATCATTTCTTAATATTTAAGTAAAGTAATCTAATGGAGGTTTTGTAGCACCATTCACCCTTACTTCAAAATGCAAGTGTGGTCCTGTTGATAATCCAGTACTTCCAACCTTTCCTATGGTGTCACCCTTTTTCACTATGTCCCCTTCACTTACAAGCAGAGCGCTTTGATGACCATATAATGTTGCTATACCATCTCCATGGTCAATTATTATACAATTTCCATATCCTCCATTCCAACCAGATAAAATGACCTTTCCACTATTTGTCGCAACAATTTTAGCACCTGATGGAGCGTTAATGTCAATACCTGCATGGAACTTCTTCACTTTGTATATAGGATGAATTCTGTAGCCATATGGGGATGAAATCCCAGTATAACCTGGGGTCGGCCACTTCATAACACCACCAGCATATTTAGTAGTCTTATCCTGTAATTGAGCTATTTTGCTCTCAAGCTCCTTTGATAACGCTATCATTTCATCTTCTTTTTTCTCAGCTTCCTTCAGCCTTGATTTCTGAGACTCTATATCTGATTCTATCTCTGCTCTAGAAGTCTTTATATCAGAAACCTTTGCGTTAAGCTTCTCTAATTGTGTGGCTTTTTTCTCTAACTCGTTAAGCTTTTCCTGCTTTTTTATTTCCGTTTTTTCTTTGCCTAAGGCAATTTCTTTAATTAACTTCTCATCATTTTCCTTAATCAAAGACATTAGTTCAATTCTAGAAAAAAACTCGCTAAAGCTTTTTGACTCAATGAATATTTCTAACGGAGACTTGTTCATGTTCTGATACATAACTCTCATTCTTGTCTTAAACAGTTCATTCTTATATTCAAAGTCCTTTTCTATAGCATCTATTTCTTTAGTAATAAGTTCAATATCAGCATTAACCTTTGAAATTTCTTGTGCCCTTTGCTTAGCTGCACTCTGTGTTTTTTCTGCGTCAGCCTGAAGCTTTTGTATATCAGCACTTTTTTTCTTTATCTCACTTTCTAAGGCCTTTTTCTCTTTTGCCAGCTGATTTATCTTATTATTTACTTGCTTTTGCTGGCTCTTTGCATTTTCTAAATTAGTACCTGCATTGACAGGAATAATAATGCTTGAAAATATAAATAAAGCCAGCATCACTATAGATAGTCTTTTCTTCATAATTGACCCTCCCACAATATAATTATCTTTTGTATGAATATTTTATATTTCTTATAACGCCCCCACGCTAGCAAGAAATTTACTTCACAAAGCTCTTTACTCTGTTATACTTTAAGATGCTTTCGAATTGACATAGTACTTCCCGAAGCCCCTATAACTGCACTTATCCCTGCATAAATCAAGGCTAATGTACTCCACACAGCCCCAAATTTTACTGTAGCAAAACCACCACCAAAGTCTAATAAATCACGGTTTAACATAGGTTCAGCAAAACTGTATATATAAGCAACCAGCACAAATGCAATTATTGCTCCTATAATTCCAATTATAATCCCTTCGTAAATAAAAGGCCACCTTATAAACCAATCTGTTGCACCGATGTACTTCATAATATTAATTTCTTTGCGTCTTGCAAAAACCGTAAGTTTAATGGTATTAGATATAATAAATAAAGATATTATCAATAGCAAACCAATTAAAATTGTACTAATTATCTTGACCCAATTTGATATGTTTTGAATTGCATCAATAGTCTTTTGAGAATATTCAACATTATCTACGCCCGGAAGCGAAAGAAATTCCGTTGCTACCTGCTCACTATTTTCAGGGTTTTTAACCTTAACAATAAAAGAAACATTTAAAAAGCTCTCATCATATCCTGCCAAAATATCAGATCCACCTTCTTCTGTTTTATTATCAGCGAGGTATTTCTTTAATTGTTCAAAAGCCTCTTTTTTGGATACAACTTCAAGGCTATCTACATATTTGTTACTAGAAATTTCAGTTTGCACTGCATTAACCTGTTCATCTGTTAATTCAGGAAGACAAAACACCTGCATTGTTGGTTGTTGTGATAATATGTCTATATTATAGTTTAAATTTACTAATATTAAATAAAACACCCCAAATAAAATCAAAGCAGCACTTATTACACTAATAGATGCAAGTGACATCAGTCTATTCCTAGAAGCATTTATAACACTTGTTTTAAGAATATATTTTATACTCCGTATCTTCATCGCCGTAAAGCCCTTTCTGTTGATCTCTTACTATAAGTCCCTTGTCAATGGCTATTACTCTTTTCTTCATAGCATCAACGATACTTTTTTCATGGGTAGCTACAACAACCGTAGTTCCACGTTGATTAACCTCTGTTAAAAGTTTTACAATTTCCCATGAATTCTCAGGATCTAAGTTTCCTGTAGGCTCATCTGCAATTAGTAAAGCTGGACTATTTACCAAAGCTCTGGCAATAGCAACACGTTGCTGCTCTCCACCCGAAAGTTGATGGGGGTATGCATTAGCTTTTCTACTCAAGCCAACTAACGCAAGTGACATAGGCACCTGCCTTCGAATTTCCTTTGGAACACATTCTGTTATTTCCATTGCAAATGCAACATTTTCATAAACGGTTTTATTTGGAAGAAGTCTAAAATCCTGAAATACCATACCCATTCCACGACGCAAATATGGGATTTGCTTGTGCTGTAGGGACGACAGCTGATATCCGTTAACTATCACCTCTCCCTCAGTTGCATTTTCTTCCTTCATTAAAAGTTTGAGTAAAGTTGACTTTCCAGAACCACTTGAACCTATAATGAAAGCAAAATCACCTTTATTAATTTTCAAGTTAATGCCTCTTAATGCAACAGTTCCATTCGGATATCTTTTACTGACATTAATAAATTCTACCACTTTCAATTAACTCCTTATCGTTTTTGTAGCCACTATTGTTTACTTATTCATTTATACTTGCTAAATATTTTCTAACTAATACAGCAATTTTAAAGGTAACAGCATCATCAAAGCTAGTAAGCTCTAAACCTGTTAAGCGCTTTATTTTATCCAACCTGTATACCAACGTATTTCTATGAATATATAACTGCCTTGCTGTTTCACTGACATTTAAATTGTTCTCAAAGAATTTTTGAATTGTCAACATTGTCTCATTGTCTAATGAATCAGCAGATTTTTCTTTGAATACCTCATCTAGAAATAGCTCACATAGTGTTATTGGAATATGGTAAACAAGTCTGCCAAGACCAAGGTTATTATAATCATATACCTTTTGATCACCACTAAAAATATTACCAATTATCATAGACATTTGAGCCTCTTTGTATGATTTAGCAATATCCTTTAGATTATTTATTATTGTTCCTATGCCAATACTAGCCTTTACCATTAATTCAGAATTAAGGGTGTCAAGAATAGTTTTTGCAATTTTTGAGAGTTCTTTATAGTCGTCTTTGTTCTTAACCTCTTTAACCAAAACAATATTATCATTATCAATTACAATTATAAAATCCTTATTCTTATTAGGGAATAAACTCTCTATTACTTCATGAACATGAATATCTTTATCACTTGAAGCATTAATAAGAAATACAACCCTCAGTAAATTATAATCAATATGCAGCTCTTTAGCTTTTAACAAAATATCGCCAGGTAAAATATTTTCTACTATTATATTTTTAACAAATGTATTCTTGTCATATTTTTCATCGTAAAAGCTTTTAAGGTTTAGAATATTTAGAGAAAATAATTCTAAATACTTCAAATCTTGTTCCTCAATAGATTTTACAAAGGTTATAAATTCCACCTTATTTTTAACCATAACCTTATAGTATATTCTGTCCTCTATTACTTGATTATGGCTCTTTGATTGCAAGAAATCAATAATATTAGAATCTGTACTACCAACAAGCTGAAAATTTGAATGAGCTATAATTACTCCACTTTCGTCAGTTACACCTATCTCTTTTCCTATAATTTCGCTATATTTCTCAGATAGCGTCTGAAATAATTTTACCGACATGTCAAGCCCCCTGCTAAAATATATGTGAAGATGTTACCATAACCATTCACAATCTATTAAAATTATACACTAAAATAATTTTTATTACTACATTACATATTATAAAATTATTTTGGTAACTTTTTATAGTGTATAAAGACTTTAACTTTTTAACACTCTTAAGAATATGGAGCTGTTGCAAAACAAGAAATAATATATACAACAGTATACTGCTTAAATAGTACTCCCGTGCAATATATATCTATGGCTCGCTCCCGAAATTGACTCTGAAATAATTACGGTGAAAAACAAGCACTTCCGCCGACCGTATGACACAAGGCATCCTGCCTCGGGTCAATACTCACAGCCACCTCCTGTAGCTGTGTCGGCTACAACACTTGTTCTTCACCTATTATTTCAAGCATCAATTTCTAACCGAGCTTCGCAATTAGATATATAATTGCACTCGCGTACTATTTCTTGCAATAAGACATCAGTATACAGAAAATGTTGTTTTGCAACAGTTCCAGGTATAGGAGCTTTAGTAATTTCACATGTAGAATTCTAGATATACTAATTTGCTCCAGTTTTGCTAGACGCACTAAACGCACAAAGAGCCAATCACTCGTTAAAGCAATCGGCCCTTCAAAAATTTCAGTTTACAGTTCTACCCCAGCTATTTACATAGAACCAAAATTTCAGTTTACTGCTCTACCCAATTCTTGACATAGAAATAAAAAAGGAAAGCTACGCTTTCCTTTTTTGGAATATATTTATTAATTAATAATTGTACGCTCAGTTTCTTTGTCAAATAAGTGAATCTTGTTTGCATCAACTGCAACCTTAATAACATCGCCAGTCTTAGCCTTTGATCTAGCATTAACTCTTGCAGTAACTGTTGCTGTAGCTCCTTCAATAACCAAATAAAGATAAGTCTCAGCACCAAGCATTTCAACCAAGTCAACTCTTGCTTCAACAACACTTTCAGGCATTGACTCAAGATACATAGCTTCATCACGAATATGTTCTGGTCTGATACCAACAAGAACTTCCTTACCAATATAATCAGATCCTTCAAGCTTCTTAGCTTTTCCTTCTGGAAGCTTGATATCATTCTTACCAAATATGAGGTGGAAGTCACTTCCTTGTTTAGTAAGCTTTGCAGTGATTATATTCATTTGTGGGCTACCGATAAATGTAGCAACAAACATGTTGTTTGGTCTGTCATAAAGTGCTGTTGGTGCATCAACCTGCTGGATATAACCATCCTTCATAACAACGATTCTAGTACCCATTGTTAACGCTTCTGTCTGGTCATGTGTTACATATATGAATGTTGTGTTAAGTCTGTGGTGTAATCTACCTATCTCTGTTCTCATCTGAACTCTGAGCTTAGCATCCAAGTTTGAAAGAGGCTCATCCATTAAGAATACTTTAGGTTCACGTACTATAGCACGACCTAGCGCAACTCTCTGTCTCTGTCCACCTGATAAAGCCTTTGGCTTTCTGTCAAGCAAATGTTCAATATCAAGAATCTTAGCTGCTTCATGTACACGTTTTTTGATTTCATCCTTTGGTGTCTTTCTTAGTTTTAATCCGAAAGCCATGTTATCAAAAACTGTCATGTGTGGATATAACGCATAGTTCTGGAAAACCATTGCTATATCTCTATCCTTTGGAGCAACATCGTTCATTAATTTGTCTCCAATGTACAATTCACCCTCTGAAATTTCTTCCAAACCAGCAATCATTCTAAGTGTAGTAGTCTTTCCACATCCTGAAGGACCAACTAATACTAGGAACTCATTGTGTTCAATATCAAGATTAAAATCGTTAACAGCTGTAACTCCACCTGAATATCTCTTGTAAATATTTTTTAATTTTAAACTAGCCATTTTTTACCTCCTAAATACTTCCATTTTGTTTAGTTTTTTCGCAAATGATTTCTATATTTATATAATACACTTCATTGCAAGTACAAACTATATTGCTTTTTAACAAAATTATTTTTTAGCTTTTAGTACTTTTGTATACTATTCCATACTATACCCGTATTTCTAGAATGCAAACTGATAATTTAAAGGATAGACAATCCCTTATTATAAGGCTGAAAAGCTTATGCTATAAGGATATCTCTTAGGCAACAAAAAATATACTCTGTAATATTGTATTTTTATGCACAGGAGTGTATAATTATAAAATAGTTAATTAAGGGTACTAAATTACTTAACAATTCAACTTTCCCAGTTAAATTGAACGTGTTTGAATTATCAATGGAAAGTTGAGTCAATAATTTTATTTTAACATGCATTGGCATTTAAATAATAGTTCTACTATCGAAAGGAATGAGTAAAATATGAAATATAAGATTTTTGTTGATGGTAGTGAAGGCACTACAGGTTTAATGATTAATGAACGATTAGCAAATAGAAACGATTTACATATACTTAAAATTGATTCTGATAAACGTAAAGATATTAATGAAAGAAAAAAATATATCAATGATGCAGATATTGTTTTTCTTTGTCTGCCTGATGAAGCAGCAAAAGAGGCTGTATCTCTTATAGGCAATCCAGTTACAAAGGTTATTGATGCTAGTACAGCTCACAGAACAAATATTGATTGGGCGTATGGCTTGCCTGAATTGAGCAAGGAACATCGTGCTAAAATAAAAGGATCAAGCAGAGTAGCTGTTCCAGGCTGTTATGCTACTGGGTTTATAAGTATTATGTATCCTTTGGTATCAGGAGGAATTGTTTCAAAAGATTATCCAGTTACCACCTTTGGCATTTCTGGTTATAGCGGTGGCGGAAAAAAACGTATATCTGAATACGAAGGCCCAGACAACAATCAGTTTCAGAGTCCACAATTGTACAGTTTAGGCTTGTCCCACAAGCATATACCTGAGATGACAGTAATTAGCGGTCTTAGCAGCGCTCCTTTATTTTCCCCTATAATAAGCTCATATTACAAGGGTATGTCTGTATGTGTTCCATTACATACAAGACTTCTTTCAGACTCAAATACAAAGGAAAGTATCCATGAGTATATGCAGAATTATTACAGTTCAGAAAAGTATATAAAGGTTATGCCTTTAGGCTGTGAAAACGACTATCCAAATAGCTTTTTAGGAGCAACAAGGGTAAATGATACTAATTACTTAGAAATATATGTTGTAGGAAATAGCGAACAAATCATGCTTGTTGCAGTGTTAGACAACTTAGGCAAAGGTTCTTCGGGAGCTGCTATTCAAAATATGAATATTATGTTGGGAATTGAAGAAGACTTTGCTCTATAAATTTTTAACTCCTTAAACATTAAATGAATTTATTTTATATAAAGAAATTAATAAAACCTTATTAAAAGTATTAGATTACAGGAGGCAATTCATGAATTTAGAAAATCAAATAAAAAAAGCTGAAATACTTATAGAGGCTCTTCCATATATCCAAAAGCTTTATGGCAAAACAGTAGTTATTAAGTATGGTGGAAACGCAATGATTAATGATGATTTAAAAAATTCTGTAATGGAAGATATTACCTTACTTAAATATATAGGAATGAATCCAGTTCTTGTACACGGTGGTGGTCCTGATATAAATAAAGCTTTACAAGCATTCGATATAAAGAGCCAGTTTATAAACGGGCTGAGAGTTACCGACTCCCAAACTATGGAAGTGGCGCAGATGGTTTTAGTTGGCAAAACTAATAAGGAAATTGTCTCACTACTCAACAACAAGGGTGGGAAGGCCCTTGGATTATGTGGAATTGACGGAAAGCTTATTGAATGTGAGCAGTATAAAACTGAGCTAGATGGCGAAATGAAAGATATAGGTTATGTTGGAAATATTACAAAAATTAATTCAAAAATATTAGAACTGATATCAAAAGATGAGTATATACCTGTTGTTGCACCAATAGGTGTTGGCCCAAATGGCGAAAGCTATAATATTAATGCTGATACTGTTGCAGGCGAAATAGCTGCTGCATTACAAGCTGAAAAGCTAATGCTACTCACTGACGTTGAAGGAGTAAAAACCTCTAAAGACAGCGATTCAATAATACCTGCATTAACTATTGCAGAAGTACATGAGCTGATAAATAACAAAGTTATAGATGGTGGTATGATTCCAAAAGTCCTTGGCTGTGTAGATGCACTAGAAAAAGGAGTCGGCAGAACTCATATTTTAGACGGAAGAATTCCTCATTGTATACTGCTTGAGATATTCACGAACAAAGGTATTGGCACAATGATTATGAAGGAGAAAAAATTATACTACGATAAAGAAGCTCTGTATTAAAATACGTATAAATCCAATCGATTAGTTTATCACAATATTTACTTTAGCAGTCCAAAAGCCTTGAAATAGCACTATAAATAGTATAATATGCAATTTAAGCATCTATGAATTCCATTTAAAATATTATTTAGTTGCATTTTTATGCACGATAATGTATAATTATAAATTATATATTATCGTGTTTTTACTAAACTCAATTAAATTCCGAAGCTTTCTCTGATAATTTTTTCAGTCGGTAGCAAAAGAATTTTAGTACTTGAAAAGGAGTGATTTTATGTTCTTGAACGAAATTCAGGATATTGATAAAAAATATTATATGGATACATTTGGTACCAGAATACCTGTAGCTTTTACGAAAGGTGAAGGAATTAACCTTTGGAGCACCGATGGTGAAAAATATACAGATTTCTTTGCAGGTATTGCTGTTAATTCTATCGGCTATTCACACCCAACCTTCGTTAATATGGTTACTGAACAGGTTTCTAGTCTAATACATTGTTCAAACCTTTATTATATTGAATCACAGGCTCTTCTGGCAAAAGAACTAGCTGAGATTTCATGTGCAGACAAAGTATTTTTTGCAAATAGCGGTGCTGAAGCAAATGAGGGTGCTATTAAGCTAGCTAGAATTTACTTTAAAAAACAAGGAAAACCAGAAAAATTTGAAATAATCACTTTACAAAAGTCCTTTCACGGCAGAACCATCACTACTCTTAGTGCAACAGGACAAGATAAGTATTCAAAGCCTTTCGAACCTCTGACATCAGGTTTTAAGAAAGTGCCTATTAATGATTTTGGTGCTTTAGAAGCTGCAATCACTGAAAATACCTGTGCTATTATGCTAGAGCCTGTACAAGGAGAAAGCGGTGTATATCCTTGTGATTATGAGTATCTGCAAAATGTAAAAAAACTGTGTGATGAAAAAAAATTGCTTCTTATTTTTGATGAGGTTCAGACTGGTGTTGGTAGAACCGGCAAACTTTTTGGATACCAAAATTATAATGTAGAGCCTGATATTTTTACTCTAGCAAAAGCATTAGGTGGAGGAGTTCCTATTGGAGCAGTATGTGCTAAAGATCATGTAGCAAAAGCATTTACTCCAGGAGATCATGGTTCTACCTTTGGAGGTAACCCACTAGCTTGTACAGCAGGTTTAGCTGTTATGAAAATAATGAAAGAAGAAAATCTTCCAGAAAACGCTGAAAAACTTGGTAAATATATTAAGTCTCAATTGGAAAATCTAGCTTCTACTTCCCTCCCTGTAATATCTGAGGTAAGAGCCGCAGGATTAATGGTTGGAATTGAGCTGAATAAGCCTATCGCTCCTATTGTTAAGACGAAAATGTTTGAAAAGAAATACTTAATTGCAAATGTTGGAGAGAATATTCTAAGAATACTTCCACCACTAATAATTACACAAACCGATGCTGATGAGTTTATAAATACATTAAAATCAGCTATAAACGAAGTACTTTAGGAGGAAAAAAAATGAAAGCAGTATTATTACTCGAAGACGGAACATATTTCTCGGGCGAAGGCTTCGGTAAAAGCGGCGAAACAGCTGGAGAAATTGTTTTTAATACTAGTATGACAGGATATCAGGAAATAGCTACTGACCCATCTTACAATGGTCAGATTGTAACTATGACCTATCCTTTAATTGGCAACTATGGTTTTAATGAAATTGACACTGAGTCTTACAAACCTCATGTTCAAGGCTTTATTGTGAAAGAACTGTGCACCACTCCAAGTAACTGGCGAAACACAATAGACCCAAATCAATACTTTATGAAACACAATATAATTGGAATCAAAAGCATTGATACTAGAGCTTTGACCAAGCATCTGAGACAGCATGGAAGTATGTATGGCATTATTTCTACTGAATGTGGAAATCTTGATATACTCCGCAAAAATTTAGACGCTTATAAAACAAACCCTAGAAATTTAGTTATGGAGGTTACTTCTAAGACTCATATACATGTACCCGGTTCAGGAAAAAAAGTTGCACTTTTAGACTTTGGAGTAAAAAGTAATATTGTTCGCTCTCTAAAAAACAGAGACTGTGATATTCACATATTACCTGCGTTCAGTTCCTATGAAGAAATAATGGAATGCAATCCTGATGGTATTTTGCTTTCAAATGGACCTGGTGATCCCAGAGATTTACCTGTAACCAAGCAAACCATACAAAAGCTGCTAGGCGTAAAACCAATCTTAGGCATTTGCTTAGGTCATCAGCTATTAGGTTTGGCATTGGGCTGCACTGTTAAGAAGCTTAAGTTTGGGCATCATGGAGGCAATCATCCTGTTAAAGATTATACAACAGGCAGATGCTATATCACCTCTCAGAACCATAACTATGCTATAGACGGCAGTTCTAATGAAGATATAGAAATAACACATATCAATGTTAACGATAATACAATAGAAGGCTTTAGACATAAAAAATTGCCTATTATCAGTGTTCAATATCATCCTGAAGCTGCACCGGGTCCTATGGATTCTGCATATATTTTCGATGACTTTGTAAAAATGCTGTAAGCAGTGAAAATTAAATCCATCCAAATGAAACGGATGTTCAAAGGCAGCACAAAAAAGTCATTATATTAGTATAAATTTTATTATGCAATCTATGTGTAATGTAACGGAGGTAACAATAAATGCCCAAAAATTTAAACATAAAAAAGGTATTAGTAATAGGTTCCGGTCCTATAATTATAGGTCAGGCTGCCGAATTTGATTATTCAGGAACACAAGCATGCAAATCTCTTAGAGAAGAGGGCATTGAAGTTGTGTTAATAAATAGTAATCCTGCCACAATTATGACAGACACACAATCAGCGGATAAGGTTTACATAGAACCTATTACACTTGAATTTGTAAAAAAGAAAATACACAAGGAAAAGCCTGATGGAATTCTTGCCTCTCTAGGAGGTCAAACAGGCCTAAATATGGCTGTCCAATTAGCCGAAGACGGAATTCTTGATGAAATGCATATTGAGCTTTTAGGCACTTCCCTTTCCTCAATAAAAAAAGCTGAAGATAGAGAGCTTTTTAAAGCAACAATGGAAGAAATTAATGAAAAAGTAGCTCCAAGCAAAATCGTTACAACCTTGCAGGATGCTATTGAATTTGCAGAAAAAATTGGCTTTCCTATTATTATAAGACCGGCCTATACCCTTGGTGGCTCTGGCGGTGGTATTGCAAATAATATGGAAGAGTTTAAATATATATGCGGTAAGGGTCTCAAGCTAAGTATGATTAGTCAGGTGCTTTTGGAGCAAAGTGTTGCTGGCTGGAAAGAAATAGAGTATGAGGTAATGCGTGATAGTAACGATAACTGCATTATCATTTGTAATATGGAGAACTTTGACCCAGTCGGTGTGCATACCGGAGACAGTATCGTTGTGGCTCCAAGCCAGACTCTATCCGATGTTGAATATCAAATGCTCAGAACTGCTTCAATTAAAATTATTCGTGCACTGGATATAAAGGGAGGCTGCAATATTCAGTTTGCATTAAATCCTAACAGTTTTGAATATGTTGTAATCGAAGTAAATCCTAGAGTAAGTCGTTCCAGTGCCCTTGCATCTAAAGCAACAGGTTATCCAATTGCACGAGTAACTGCAAAAATCGCTATTGGAATGACATTGGATGAAATAAAGAACTCTGTAACAAAAACCACAAGCGCATGCTTTGAGCCTGCATTAGATTACGTTGTTACAAAGGTTCCACGTTGGCCCTTTGATAAGTTTGCAAATGCAGACAGAAGCTTGGGTACACAAATGAAAGCAACTGGAGAAGTAATGGCTATTGGTCGTACCTTTGAAGAGTCTCTGCTAAAAGCAATAGATTCTTTGGATATTAAGTTTAATTATCAGCTTGGATTAAGCCTCTTTGACAATATGAGCCGTGAGGAATTAGTTGAATACGTGCAGCATCCTAGTGATCAACGTATGTTTGCTATTTGCAAAGCTTTGCAAAAGGGCGTTTCCGCCGGCGAAATTGTAAGAATAACTAAAATAGATGAATTTTTTATCAGGAAGCTCAAGAAAATAGTAAAGCTAGGTGAAGAAATAACAACTGCCGGTATTGCATTTCTGGATTATGATTTATATTCAAGAGCTAAAAAAATAGGCTTTGGAGATTCATACATTGCCAACCTGGCCAATGTATCCGTTGAGGAGATTATAGCTCTAAGAAAAAAATATCCTATTCATCCAGTTTACAAAATAGTTGATACCTGTGCAGGTGAGTTTGAAGCAGTTACTCCTTATTTCTATTCTACTTATGAAGAAGAGGAAGATGTTGAGGAAACTACAGGTGACAAGGTCTTGGTTATTGGCTCAGGTCCAATCAGAATAGGTCAAGGTATTGAGTTTGACTACTGCAGCGTCCACTCTGTTGAAACTCTCAAGGAGCTTGGTATCGAATCAATTATTATTAACAATAATCCCGAAACCGTTAGTACTGACTTTGATACTGCAGACAAGCTTTACTTTGAACCTCTTACAAAAGAATGTGTTCTTGATATTATTGAAAAGGAAAAACCTCTTGGTGTTATAGTTCAATTTGGAGGACAGACTGCAATCAACTTAGCTGAAACTCTGCATTCAGAGGGTGTTAATATCCTCGGCACTTCAGTAGAAAGCATTGATGTAGCAGAAGACAGAGAGAAATTCCTGCAGCTGTTGGAAACACTCAATATTCCTATCCCTGAAGGAAGCACAGCGTTTTCTTTTGAACAAGCTAGGGAGATAGCAAGCAAAATAGGCTACCCTGTACTGGTTAGACCTTCATACGTGCTTGGTGGTCGTGCTATGGAAGTTGTTTATAACGATAAGGTTCTTGAAGAATATATCACAATGGCTACAGAGATTTCCACAGAACATCCAATACTTATCGACAAATACATTGTCGGTAGAGAAGTTGAAGTTGATGGTATTTGTGATGGAAACGAGGTTCTCATACCTGGAATTATGGAACATGTGGAACGTGCTGGTGTTCACTCAGGTGACAGTATAGCGGTGTATCCTCCACGAAATCTATCACAGAAGGCCAAGGATACAATTGAAGATTACACTATTCGCCTATCCAAAGCTCTAAAGGTGGTTGGTTTGTTTAATATACAATTTGTAATGGACAAAAACGAAAAGGTTTATGTAATAGAAGTAAATCCTCGCGCCAGCAGGACCGTTCCTATTATGAGTAAAATTACAGGGATTCCGATGGTAAGTGTTGCTACAAAACTCATAATGGGTAAAACCTTATCAGAATTGAATTATAAACCAGGACTTGCAAAGGAAGCTGATTATTATGCTGTAAAAGCACCTGTTTTCTCTTTTGCAAAGCTGACTACTGTTGACACCTTCCTAGGTCCTGAAATGAAATCCACCGGTGAAGTAATGGGAGTTGATAAGGATTATTATAATGCTTTATACAAGGCTATTGCCGCATCTGGCATGTTAATTCCCTCAGGTGGAAATGTACTTCTTTCTGTTGCTGACAGAGATAAGGAAGAATGTGTTGAAATTGCCAAAAAGCTTATTGAACTAGGCTTCAAGCTTTCTGCTACTACTGGAACATATGAAGCTCTTGACAAGGCTAAGCTACCTGTACAATTCATTGAAGATGATAATGTATTGAACTGCATCAAAGAAGATAAAATTAAGCTTGTTATAAATACCCCAACAAGAGGTAAAATTCCAGAAAGAAAAGGATTCATACTTAGAAGGACATCAATGGAGTACAATATCCCATGTATAACTTCCTTAGATACCACAAATGCGGTTTTGAGTATCTTAGAAAGGTTAATTGCTGATAATAAGGCAGATATATATTCTCTTGATGAATACTCTGTTTATAATACCTAGATTCAACATAAAATTTTTCGACTGTAGAAAAATTTTATTACATTAGCGGTATTTCAATAAGGCTAGAAATTTTTTACCGTCTGAAAATCAAATGGGTACACGCCTCTTATAGAAGTGAATTGGAGGACATTTTTGCCTTGTTATAATACCTAGTCAATATAATTTTTTTCGATAGAAGTTTTAAAGGATAATTTTCACTATTTTATGCCATTGGCACAGAGAAAGGAATGATAGTTATGAAACATTTATTAAGCCTTAACCATTTAACTACAGATGAAATTCATGATTTACTGAAGCTTGCATTAAAGCTTAAGGAACAAAATAAAAACGGTACAAAACATCATTTACTTGAAGGCAAAACTCTTGGAATGATTTTTTCAAAATCTTCAACCAGAACCAGAGTTTCATTTGAGGTTGGAATGTATCAGCTAGGTGGTTCCGCACTATTTCTAAGTTCTAATGACATTCAGATTGGAAGAGGTGAATCAATTTACGACACAGCTAATGTCTTATCAAGATATTTAGACGGAATCATGATTAGAACCTTTAAGCAAAGTGATGTAGATGATCTTGCTAAATTCGGAACTATTCCTATAATAAATGGTTTAACTGATGAAATGCACCCATGCCAGATTCTCGCTGACCTTCAAACTATTTATGAGCATAAGGGTAAGCTTGAGGGACTAAAGCTTGCATATATCGGTGATGGAAATAACATTGCTCACTCACTGCTCCACGGCTGTTCAAAGGTAGGAATGAATATTGCTATAGCCTCACCAAAGGGCTATGAATGTGATAATACATATGTAGATGAAGCAAAAGCTGCTGCAAAGCTGACAGGCTCAGAAATTCTGTTGACTCAAGACCCTGTTGAAGCTATTACAAATGCAGATGTTGTATATGCCGATACCTGGATAAGTATGGGACAAGAGGACCAAAAAACGGAAAAGCTAAAGATATTCATGCCATATCAGATCAATCAAGAATTATTTTCTAAAGCTAATGATGACGCAATTTTCCTTCATTGCCTACCTGCATACAGAGGCTACGAGGTTACTGAAGAAATCATAGACGGCAAACAATCAGTAATTTTTGATGAGGCTGAAAACAGGCTACATGCACAAAAAGCTGTTTTAGCAACGCTCCTATAAAATGCAAGTTTAATGCCATCCAACTCTATTGTAAGCTGTATATTGACTCCACTATGTCATTGGCTGTGATTGAGTTAGGAATTTAAAAATGTATAAATATGTAATAAAACTTATTAACTCAACTTTACTATAATGAAAAGTCCGTTGGTGCGAGAGGGCTTATCAATAGAAAAGTTGGGTTATTAACTCTTTAGAGATTGAGGGAAAGAAAACATGAATTATTCATTTATTATAAGAAAAGCAACCATAGAGGATGCACCTGCAATTTCAACAATTATGCAGGAATCCTTTAAGAAATATATGCAAGATACAGGTTTATCAGGAACGATGGAAGCTCTTTCTGAAAGCATCGAAGAAATTGAAGCTGATATTTTACATAGGCAAGTTTATATTGCAATAATAGATGATATCCCTGTTGGTTCTATCAGAATTAAATTTTTACCAGATAATACCGCATATATAAGCAGATTTGGAGTAATGCTAGACTATCACAATATAGGTATCGGCAAATCCTTGATTAACTTGGTTGATAAAGTTCTTAAATCTAAAGGTGTTAAGAAAGTTAGTTTGCATACAGCCTCAAAATACCGTGATTTAATTAGATTCTATTACGGTCGCGGCTTTTATATTGAATCAACCTCAACTGAAAGAGGCTATATTAGAGCACTGCTGGTAAAAGAATATTAAAAAGTCTATTTGCATAAATAGGGCTGTTACAAAACAAAAAATAATATATATCAATAGTAAACTACTTAAATAGTACTCCCGTGCAGTATATATCTATGGCTCGCTCCCCAAATTGACACTGAAATAATTG
>JAEWZA010000257.1 GCA_023395575.1 Bacillota bacterium | reverse complement strand
GCTATTAAAAGCGGAAAATTTAGTAGTGTACAATTACCAGTTAATTTAATTGAAAATGAAAATATTTATTTAATTAATTTAGCACAAGAATTAGATATGGGTGTTATCGCTATGAAACCATTAGCAGGAGGAACGCTTACTACTAAACACCCAAAAGTCAGTGGAATAGTTGACTGTGATGAAGAAATGAAATCTTTAGCTTTAACTTATGTCTTTTCACAAAACATTACAACTGCTATTCCTGGAGTATCTGATATTTATGAGCTTAAGGAGAATTTAAAAATATACTATAGTAAATGCTTAATTACTGAAGTTGAATTAGAAAAAATAAGTTTAATTAAGCGAATAATAGGTAATACGTTTTGTAGGAGATGCCAATATTGCGAGCCATGCCCTCAAAACATAGAAATATCCAAAATTTTAAGATTATATAAGTATTATGAAGACTATAACTTAAAAGATTGGGCAAAAGAACAGTATTTTGAAATTAAGAATAGGGCAGATAAATGTATTAGTTGTTACCAGTGTGAGAGGAAATGCCCATATGAATTGGAAATCGTTAGTAAACTTAAAACTATTCATATGCAATTTTCTCTTAATGATACATATGTACTTAACAAATGATGTTACATTAAATTACTAGTAGGGAGAAAGACAACTATGAGTTACAATGATTTTGAAAGTATAAGCAGAAACCAGTTCAGAGAAATTTTTCAGCCAAGTAGAATTGTTTTGGGTGTTGTAAATGACGAGACAAATAAAAGAGACAATATAATAGCGTTAGCTTTTAATATGTACACGTCATATTCTCCACTCATGTATGCTATAGCAGTACAAGACATTAATTATTCATATCAATTATTTAAGGGTTGTAAAGAATATGTAATAAGTGTTCCTGGTGAGAAGTTATATAAAGAAACGCTGTTTTGTGGGACTAAGTCTGGAAGAGATGTGGATAAATTTAGTGAAACAAAGTTGACAGCATTACCTAGTCAGAAAATTAAAACTGCTGGGATAAAAGAATGTATAGCAAACATGGAGTGTATTAAGAAAAACTTTATTGAAACAGGAGATCACGCAATAGTAATTGGGGAAGTTGTTAATATAACCAGAAACACTAACAACAATGAGAGAAATATTATATCCATATCATCGGACACAAGGGGTTATGATATGTATGTGCATAAAGGTATGCACAGGTTGGGAACTGTAAAAGTATAACACTATTTTAAAGAAATTAAGTGTATAATTAATTAGAATGTGTTACTTATGGCAGATTCTAGTTATTAATTATTGGATTGAGGAGATTATTTATGAGAAAAAGTTGGGATAGTTATTTTATGGGACTTGCTTATGATGTTTCAGAGAGGGCAACTTGCACAAGAAGAAATGTCGGGGCTGTAATCGTTAAGGATAACAGAATTATATCTACAGGATATAATGGATCACCGGCAGGGCTACCGCATTGTATTGATGATGGATGTCATTTGGAAAACGGACATTGTATTAGGTGTATACATGCAGAAGCAAATGCAATAATGGAATGTGCACCATTAGAACGAAAAGGGGCTACAATTTATATTACGGACTACCCTTGTCAGAACTGTGCTAAGCTTATTATAAACTCAGGGATATCAAAAGTAATTTATGATAGAGGCTACGACGTGGAAATTGATTGGTTTAAATTAGCCCCCTGGATAAAAGTAATAAAGTATACAGAAAATATCTAATTGATACTTAGTATACTATATGTTAGGAATATTACTTATATGGGTTGAAAGGGGTTATCTAAAGTTGCATATATAAAAGGACTAGATTTACCTTACTTCATGAGGACTTATACTGTTATAAAATAGTAGCTTTAACTATGGGCAGTTGTATGAAACAAGAGATTGTATCAACTACTTGGATGATGATAAAAAAATCATATTTTAATCCAAATACACTAATATAGTATGTCTATAGATAAAACATTTGACATAGGTAATCAAGTTTATTAAAAAAGTATTTTTGCAGTTAATATATACCTTAAACAATCAAAGGAGTTAAAAATGATGGGTGAATTACTATTTAGGTTATCAGATATATATATGGAGGAAACTGAGGATACATTAATTCCTAGTGATTCTAGTTCTTTGCTAGGGGATATTTGTATCAATCGTATTGGTGGTATTGTATATAATAATTTAAAAAAGATGAAGAACTTTGAAGTTCAAAAAGAGTTTAAGACAACAATAGAAGCTGTATATAAGGATAATATTATTAAAACAAAAAAATTTAAAAGGAATATTAAGTATTTATCTAACATCTTTAAAAATGTTAGCTTTGATTATGCATTCCTAAAGGGAGCATTTTTATCTACTATATTATATGAAAGTGGCTGTAGAACATCATATGATATAGATATACTAATTAATGAAAATGATATAACTAGATGCCAAAATTTACTTTTAACAAATGGATTTGTACAGGGTGTTTATGATAAAGATATTGGAATTAAACCTGCTACACGTAGCGAAATTCTAATGTCAAGAATGAATTATGGTGAAACAATTCCTTTTGTTAAAATTATAGAGGATGAACCTGTCAGTATTGACTTGAATTTTTCGGTCGATATCAAGCCGAATGGTGACAACCCAATAGTGCCAGAATTACTGATGAGTGCGGTTGAGGTTGGGTTTGAAGATGTTACCTTTAAAACACTTAATAAGGTTGATTTCCTAATACATTTATGCTGCCATTTGTACAAAGAAGCTACCACAATAAATTGGGTACAATGGAATAAGGATTTACAATTATATAAGTTTAGTGATATAAACATATTTCTTCATCAATGCATCTTAAAAGAAGAGCTACATGAGATGAAAGATAGAATTATCAGATTTGGTGTTGAAAAAGAGTGTTATTATACTTTCAAAAATGCAATAGTTATATACCCTAAGTTAAAAGATGTGGAAGGATTAGAAAAATTACTTAAGGAGATTAAGCCCAATAATACTAAATTTATGAATCAGATTTATGATCCTATGAACAGAAAGGTAATTGAATATGATTTGTCTTTTGAAGAGTGGTTTATGAATAAAAATAGATTCAATTATTTAAAAAATTTTGGGGTCATTAGTAATGAGGTTTGATAAAAATAAATTAACATTAGGGTATGGATTATCTTGTATAGAGAATTACATATTGTTTTTATTGATGCAGTATGATAGTGAATGGAAATATATTTTCTATAAAAGTTACCTTAGTTTTAGCCAAATATTTGATGAGTTTTATATAAACAAAACGCGGTATAGCTATTTTTATGGAATCCCACGTTTGCAAGAGGTTGGAAAAGAATTAAAAAAGCTTGATGTTAATATTTTTACAACAAAAAGTATTGAAAGCTTGTTTCAACAATCACGTATAGCAGCAATATGTGTAACACCAGAGTATATCGAAGAGAAATATAAGACAAAATTATGGAGAACTGATCATTTTATATTAGTGCAGAAGCAGGAAGATGGCAGATATACATATATAAATGATACTCCTCAAGATAGTGGGCTGTTATCATTTGACGAACTAAACAGGATGTTTACAGGTTCTTCAATTTTAATAAAATTAGAGAACACTAGTATTACGGATGATAACAGAGTGGAAATGTTACAATTTTTTTATGAAACAGTTCTACATGCTAAGAATTCTGATAGTGGAAAAGTATTTGATGGAGAAATTGAAATTGATATGCTTAGGGATATTATTGGTGTTTTACGTGTAGTTGTAAAACGAACGGCAGCTTTCTGCAATATGTATTGTGATGTCGTTTTCTTACATGAATATTATGACTATATAGACAATGTTTATGCAAAACTGGAATATATGAGAATTAGAAACCGTTATACTTCGGGAGAACTCTGTGAAATTGTAAATAAAATAAATATAAAAGATAATATTATAAGAAGTCTGTTAATAGAAAGGATTGAAAATATATATGAAGACAGTAAAAGATAGAGTCATAGAAGTAATAACGAATGTGGCAGTTATTAAAGAGGTTACAGGAGTTGGGCAAGTACTGTCTGAGTTAGGCTTTGACTCGCTTAAAAAAGTTAATTTGATTATTGAATTAGAAAATGAGTTTAACATTCAGTTTGATGATTCAGAGTTAAGTCCTAAGAGCTTAAATACTGTAAGTGATTTAGTAGAATTAGCTGAAAGGCATATGGGAGAATAATAGGAATGCTATGGGAATTCATTAGTGAGAGGATGGCATTATTTAATAAGCATTGGATTTCAGATACAAAACAACGATATACGTATTCTGAAATCTTAATTAATGCTCGAATTTTTGGGGAAAAACTAAAGCAGGAATTAGCCTTTAAATCTACATGTGGTATTTTATGCTCTAATAACTATAATACTGCTTTAGCACTGTTGGGGAGTTGGTATGCAAATCTAGTACCAATCCCTATATCATTGAATTATGGAGAAAGACATTGTCAGAAAATAATAGATACACTAGAACCTACAGCTATTATTACAGATGATTTTTCAATAACAAGTAAATACAATATTTATTCGATTAACATTAACACTTTTGAATCTTATGGAGAAAAAACTGAAAATTATGAATGTGAATTTCTTAAAGATGTAGCATTGATTATGTGCACTTCTGGAACAACGGGAGACCCTAAAGGTGCCTTAATTACTGAAACAGGTTTGATTAAGAACATTCAGGGCATCAATGATTACTTTAACATTCAGTGTGGAGATACTATTCTAATTGCACGTCCGTTATATCATTGTGCTGTTCTTACAGGTGAATTTTTAATCTCATTATATAAAGGGCTTAATATTGTTTTTTTAAACGGGGAATATAACCCAGTTGCTGTCCTAAAATGTATGGAGGAAGACAGAATATCCGTTCTATGTGGCACACCCACATTATTCCAATATTTGGTGACTTTCTACAATCGAATGAAGAAGCAACATTATGCTAAAGTAATAGCATTAAGTGGAGAGTGTTTGAAAAAAGAATTAGCAGAGAAAATAAGGAAAGTATTTATAAATACTGATATCTATAATGTATATGGTCTTACAGAAGCTTCACCACGTGTGAGTTATTTGGAACCAGCATTGTTTGATGTTATCCCTGAGTCTGTAGGAGTTGGATTAAAGGATACAACTATTAAAATAGTAGATGATTTTGGAAATGAATTGTTACCAAATGAACATGGAAATATACTAGTTAATTCTCCCAGTATAATGAAGGGATATTATATGAATGAGGAACTAACAAAGAAAAAAATGAAAGGTAACTGGCTGTTAACTGGCGACATTGGATATATTGATAGTAATGGGTATTTATATATTTTGTCAAGAGCTGATGACATGATAATTAAAGCAGGGATGAATATATATCCCAAAGAAATAGAAACAGTTCTTGATAGACTTCCAATGGTTAGAGAATCTATAGCTTATGGCATAAATGAAAATGGTGTTCAGGGTATCGCTATTGATGTAGTTTTAGAAGATGGATTTGATTGCAACAAAAGTGAGCTTATGATTCAGTTTTCCCAAGTACTTCCAAGCTATCAGCTACCAATCTTAATAAATGTTGTAGATTGCATAAAGCGGAATGCATCAGGAAAGATAGTACGTCATTAGGCGAGAAAAATTAAAGGAAAAATAATATGTTAAATTGTAAAGAAGTTCAAAACAGGCATAGTACAAGGTTTTTTGATAAAAATAATGAGGTTTCAAATCAAATTATTAGAAATATATTATTAGCAGGGACTTTGGCACCATCCGGAAAAAATGTACAGCCATGGAGGTTTTTTGTTGTAAAAGAAAATCATATTATATATGAATTAGCAAAAATATTAGCTAATAATAGTTGGGTTCAAACATCTAGCAGGGCAATACTAGTTTATATGAATGAAAAAGAAAGTTACAATGAAATTAAGGATTGTATGGCTATAGGTGCATGTGTTGAAAACATGCTGTTAGAAGCAGAAGCTAGTGGCATTTCTTCTTGTTGGATAGGAGATTTTTTTGATAAGGAAGAACAAATAAAAAATATAATACATACTAATGAAGAATCATTAAAACTTATGGCTATAGTGGCATTTGGATATGAAAAGAGATGCTTATCAAGACCACCAAAAAAAGATATAGAAGAATTAGTTTTAAACTATAATGATATAAAAGATTAGTAAGGAGTCAGTGGTGATAAATAAGAAAAAGAAGAAGTGGAATAATTATTATATTAAATGGATTATTCATAATAACATACTTTTCTATTCCTATTTAATATTTGGAGTCGGACTTGTGCTGTTATTATTGTGTAATACTAATGTTGAAATTATGAGAAAAATTCCATGCAGGTATGACTCTAAAGTGCTAATTATTAAAGAACAAAAGGATTTAATATTAAAAAAGAATCAGACAGCATACTTTTATATTAATAAAAATGAAAAGGTACATAAAATCACCATGAAAGAATATAAACATAAGGACAATATGATATATATTTCTTTCTCTCAAAATGATTTGTATAAGGCTACTAATGGTTTTTTGGAAGTTACTGCAAAAGAAGAAAACTTATTGTCAGCGTTACTAAGATGAGTTTAGGGGGATTTAGTTGGAAACTAAAAAAAAATTAACATATACTTCATCAATTATATTTTTATCAAAGTATATTTCCATTTATAAAGCCAACTTTATTAAGTTTTATTTTGGATGGCTTTTTGATAGTATAATTTCGGTTGTCCTCCCTATTTTGTTTGGACTAATGATAGATGAGATAGTATATAGGCAAAATATGAATACGTTTTTACATATAGGTATTGTTGTGGCAGTAGTTTCACTATTTTCAATGGGGCTTTACTTTTTAATATATGCTCAACATTCCTTTATAATGAATATGTTTTCTTTACAGATTAAAAAGGATATTTTTTCTCATTTTATGAAGTCACATGCTAATTATTTGACTAGTGCTAATAGTGGTGAAATAGTAGCATGCTTAACATATTATCCAACAGAATGTGTCCATTTTATAGTTAGAGGAGTTATTCACCAATTCAATCGTATACTTGTAATGCTTCTTATAATAGTATCTCTCTTTAATACTAATATTATAGCAGGGTTTACGGTATTAATAATGTCTATAGTAGTATTTTTGTTAACTTCAAAAATTGGTGATAAAGTACGTAAATATGCAACAGCCTATAGAGAAGATTACAGTGTTTATACAGGGTGGATATTTGAGATTCTAAAAGCGCTACGTGATATTCGAATATTAAATGCCGTGGATTATGTTTGTAAACTTTTTACTACAAATAATTTTAAGCTATTTGATAAAAAAAACAAGTTGAATTTTATTAATATTACTTCTTCAAATATAGTTGGATTAATAAATCTCACAGCGAGGATGATTATATATTGCTTATCAGGATATTTGGCATACAAAGGTGAATTAACAATAGGTGTCTTCTTGGTTATAGTTACATATTATAATCGTTTACAAAATGAAATCGTATTGTTAAACACTTCATATAACGATTCGCAAAACAGAATTTCGTTTATTCAAAGAATATACGATTTCCTCCAAACAGAAACTGAAGATTCCTGGCAGGGCAAAGAAAATCTAAATGTCGAAAATGGCAACATTGAATTTCACAATGTTAATTTCTCATATAAAGATAGCAATCAAATATTAAACTGCTTTGATTTGAATGTAAAAGCAGGGGAGAAATTTGCATTAGTTGGTGGTAGTGGTTGTGGTAAAACAACAGCGGCACATTTACTGAATGGTTTGTTTAAGCCGCAATCGGGAGAAATACTAATTGATGGTAAGAATATTGAATTGTATTCACTTAAGTCAATCAGAAACGAGATAGGTATCTTAGAGCAAGATATTTTGCTTTTTGATGGAACGATTATGTATAATCTTTTACTTGGTAATCCTAAAGCAACAGAAGAGGAAATAATAAAGGCTTGTAAACAGGCAGGTATAATAGATTTTATAGATAGCTTGCCAGATGGATTTAATACCATGCTAGGAAAAGAAGGGGTTGGACTGTCTGGTGGCCAAAAACAACGGTTAGGAATTGTTAGATTGTATTTAAGAAATCCTAAAATAATTATTTTAGATGAAGCGACATCTGCTCTAGATGAAAAAACGGAAAAAGAAATCCTTTCTGCGTGGATGGAAGTACTAAATAATAGGACATCCATTATTATTGCACATAAACAAAGTGCGGTTATGCTTTGTAACAGAAGTGGAATCATTCAAAATGGACATATTATATCAATAGGTGATCCGAATGAAATGGAAAAATATGATGAAAATTTCCGCCTTTTGTTTGCTATACAATAGGAGGTTGTAATGTTAAAGAAGCTGTCATACCGATTTAGTGTTATAAAAGAACTAAAAGATTATTCATATGGTGTTCAAAAGTTTTTCTACATACTGTTAGGTATTAACATTGTACTAATAGGCATAGCTTTTTCGGAAGTTTATTTATATAAAATTTTTGTTGATGACGTTATTATAAATAGTCAAATTGGTAAACTTCTATATTTGGTTATCGCATATTTTTTGTTCTATATATTACGGGTAATACTTAATTTTCTAGCCACATATTCAAGAAATAATCTAACTAATAAAACCATATTTAATATGAAATATAAAATATGGAAAGGTATTTTTAAGTTAGATTTTAAAGAGTATGAAACACAAAGTATAGGCGATAGAAAAATGAGAATAGAAGATGATATGGAAAAATTCTCTGAATTTGCTGAAAATCAGACTATTAATTATTTGATTTCAGGAATAACAATAATTATAACATCGTCAATTCTTATCTATATTGAATGGAGCCTTGCGATACTTGGAATTATTGCAATACCAGTCACCTTATTTATTGATCACGTAATTAGTAAACGAGAAAGATATATTAACGAAAAGATGAGAAAAAATGATGAGCAGGCTACATCATGGCTTTATGCCACGGTACAAGGCTGGAAAGAGATTAAATCACTTAATTTGCAAAAGCATCAAGAAAGAAAGCAGATTTATTTTCTTCATCGTGGAGCTGAATATAATTCAAAATGGATTAATTTTTGGGTAGGAAGAGTTCTTGTTATTCCACGCTTTAAAAACGAATTGATTATGCAGTTTGGGGTCTACTTTATTGGAGGCTTTTTGATTTCGATGAATTATATTACTATCGGGGACTTATTGGTGTTTATTGTTTATTATAATATGTTATCTGAGAATATAGTAAATGTTTCTAGTAGGGATTCTGAGCTTACATCAAGTATGCCATATTTTGATAGGGTATTAGAGGAATTAAGAAGAAAAGATGATGAAACAGAAAAATACTATCAGCTTGAAAGTATAAGTGATATTGACTTTAACAATGTTTCATTTAGCTATAGCGAAGGTGAGAAAAACGTATTAAAAAACTTTAATTTAGAAATAAAAAGAGGAGATAGAGTTGCAATTGTTGGTGAAAGTGGCTGTGGAAAAAGTACTTTTATTAAGTTGATTTTAGGCTTAGAGAAGCCAAGTGCGGGTAACATAATATATTCAAAGGACATAAATCATAACAATGTCGATGTAAATAGTATACTAGAAAAGGTTTGCTGTATAATGCAAGAAAACATGCTTATTAATACAACTATACGAGAAAATTTGTTATATGCAAATCCCGAGGCAACTGAAGATGAGTTACTAGAAGCATGTAAAAAAGCGTATATTTTAGATTTTATTCAGAGTTTGCCTCAGGGCTTAGACAATATTATTGGAGAAAAAGGGGTAAAACTTTCTGGTGGTCAGCGTCAGAGAATTATTTTAGCAAGGGGATTCTTGCAAAAGGCAGATCTTTATATATTTGACGAGGCTACCAGTGCATTGGATCAGTATAGTGAAAGTATTATACATGATGCTATCAGATGTATTCCCGAGGACAAGACTATAATAATAGTTTCTCATAGGGAATCGTCATTAAAGCTTTGTAATAGAAGAGTTAATTTAAAGGTTGGATGACTTTTATATAGAATGAAGGAAAAGGAGTGGAAATAAGAATGAAAGAAGTACTCAGTAGTGAAAAAGGTAGTAATGTCAATACAGATGATATAACTGAGTCAGTTATCAAAATTATAAGAAATATTAATAATAATGATAGTGTTGAAATTAATGAAAAATCAAGGATTGATGAATTAGGAGTGGATTCAATTAATTATATTCGTCTAATCGTTGGCTTTGAGGATCGGTTTGAAGTGGAATTTGAAGAATCTAAATTGAGGGTTACAGCATTTGAAACAATTGGTGAGATTACTGAGTATATTAGGGAATTGATACGGAGATAGGCCAACACTGTAGTATTAATAGTAGATTTATTTTTTTAAATATTAAATTTTCTAGTATTCAAAGAAAAGTAAGTTAAAATCCGTAATGCTTGAAATGTATTTTTTCCAATATAGGTTAGTACAATTTATTGGTAGATTCAGTTATATAACAAGTTTTAGAAAACGAATTTGCTGGCTATAACCGAGAGGATGATATAAATATGATAGTATCTAATACTAATATTAATGAATGCAGTTTCCTTAATAATTTTAATGTGGATCAGCTTAGTTGTTTCGTCAGACCAAGATGTATACTCTCAGAAAATATATTAGAAAATTCAATGTATTATTACTTGTTTTTTACAGAATTACGAAGCAGTTATCATAACAAAGATTATTTTCATTTTATTACAGACTTAACCGGGATTAACTTTATAAAAAATATTGAACATAGGGATAATTTCTCTCAGATAATAAAAAAATTGTTAAATGAGAATAATTATATAATCCTTACAATTGATTTATATTACGATGAAAATCAACCTCGTTTTAAACAAAGTGAATTACATCACCCCCATTATACTATAGTAAAAGGTTATAACGAAGAAAAAAAGGAATATATAGTTATTGACGAAGAGTTTAGAATATCGGTTTCAGTTTCAAATGATAATAGTGGATTAATATATTCTGAACAATTCATTAGTGAAGAAAAATTAGAGAGACTTGCGTGTAATATAGGTGAGTTAGAAGAATATAAGTATCAAAATGAATTCTTTGTTTACTATTCTGCACAATGTATAAATAAAGATTATTCGGGAAATTGCAACTTCAATAAAATATTAACTTTTTATAAAGAACATATAAAATATATGGATTACATATTAAAAGATTATTTTAGAAAATTAAATTGCAGTATAGTAGAATTTAAAGGAAATTTAAAGGCTTATAAAGGAAAGACCTCTTTTTTTCCTTATCCCATAGAACTTAAAATGTTAATGGAGCATTATAATGCGATAAGCA
>JAEWZA010000248.1 GCA_023395575.1 Bacillota bacterium | reverse complement strand
TTAAGAAAACTAATTCTTCAGACATGGCTTTTACTGGCTTTTCTCTGGATGAAACTGTTTTTGAACATAACGGAAAATTGTATATGATATGGGCGCAGAATGATCCTAATTCAAACCTATATATTGCAAGAATGAAGGACCCATATACAATTGAAACTAATGCTGTAAAAATTGCAGAACCAACCTACGATTGGGAATTACATGCTTACAAGGTAAACGAGGGAGCAAGTGTAATTAAAAGAAACGGAAAAATATTTGTTGCCTATTCTGCAAGCGGAACGGATGCGCTATACTGCTTAGGACTTCTTACAGTCTCCGATAGCAGCGATTTATTAAACCCTAATTCATGGGTGAAAACACCATATCCAGTGATGACCTTCAGTACTGAAGCAGGTCAATACGGTCCAGGACACAATACCTTCACAGTATCAGAGGATGGCAGTGAAGATATTCTTGTATACCATGCACGTCAAGAGGAAAAGTATATATCTGGCAGCTATGAGCCTCTATATGATGCTGGCAGGCATACTCGTGTTCAAAAATTGTTCTGGAACAGCGACGGTACACCAAACTTTGGCTCACCATATGCTGACGGCAAAGTGCTATCAGAAATTAAGGTTACAGCAACAATTATTGAAGAAACTGCTAACGATGAAGTAATAGGTGATTACAATGGGGACAAAGCAGTTGACTCAATTGATTTTGCTCTGCTAAAACAATACCTGCTGGGTATGCGAGACAGCTTTGATGTGAAAGATGTTATGTATGTTGGAGATTTGAATAGAGATGGCGAAATAAATGCTATTGATTTAGCAATTCTCAAGGGGTACTTGTTGGGGGTGTATGATAAGCTGCCTTATGAGAGGTAGGAGTGCAAGTAAACCTTAAAACTTAAATACTAAGACATAAAAGCTAAAATCTTAAAAGATTAAAACTTAAAAACCATAAAGATTAAAGATTAAAATTAAAACCTTAAAAACAAAGAATAGAGTGCTATTCAACTTTCGCACATTAAAATTTTATCGGTGCGGGAGAGATTTATCAATGGTTTGTTGCCGAAAAAATTGCTTGAATTAGTAATGCTTCACCGCTGTGTTTTAGCCGTCGCACACATTCGCCATCCGTGGCTCATGGTGTGCTAAAAACGACATCGTGTCGTTTTTACGGCAAAAACACAGCGGCTCAACAACTAATTCATGCAATTTTTTCTAACCCAACCCCAACTTTCCATTGATAAATCTCCCACACCTATAATTTTAAACTGCAAAAGTTGAATTAGTTGTATAAGTGTTATAAGTAAGTATATGGTGTATGGATAGAATTAAGTGTAAAGAGCTACGTACTGGTGGATTGTTAGATGCTGGTGTGTGGCTTTTGATTATTAGATTTTCTAAAAAATTTATCCAAAATGCATATACAGTCTTGATTTATAATTAATTATTGATATGAAATATTTTAGTAATATACACAAATTTTTAGATACTTATATAAATTTTTACCATATAATATTGAATTATGGTAAAATGGTGAGTGGGTGTAAGAAGAACATAAAAAAACTTGGTATTCGATTAATTTCTAAATCATCTTTTTTTAAAAGGGTTAAAATAAAAATTAAAAAAATAAATGATGTTATCGCAGTTATTTCGTCGTACTCTATTTTTTTTGGATTAATTTTATTTTTAATTGGTACCGTTATAAGACTTAATATAGTTGAAGATGATTTATTTATTAATGACATAAAGAAACAGCTTCCTAAAAATTCTAGAATTTCATCAGTATTAAAAGACGATATACATGGATTTGGGAATGAAACAATAATTGTATCCGCTGTTAATAGAAAAAATAATTTTGACAATGAAATACAATCTCCTAATCAACTTTTTATATATGATAAGGTTGAAAATGACATATTAAAATACATATATAGACCACTAGGAATAGGAAGTTCATACCATCTAAAATATAAACTTTCATTATGTGATAATGAAGGTGATGTTATGCTTAATGATTTAAATGATATAAAATTTTTAGATTTAACTGGAGATATGTTTAAGGAAGTAGTTGCGACTTTTAATAGCATAGGAGTTTCGGATGGTGTTGACCTACCATGTATTATTTCATGGATTGATGGGAGTTATAGATTTATTGGCTCATTAATCTAACTTTTTAGAGTGGAATTTGCTTTTTTCAAAAGGAACTAGTGAGAAGATTGAAAAATGCGATTTAGATTTTGTTAAAAAGTTTATAGAAAAGTATAAGAATGAAATTAATTGATAGTTATCTTACGTCTTAAATTAAAGGAAGACTATCCTTTTTCGTTTTTTTATCGCTATTATAATAATACTATAAATAAGAAAGAAATTGAAAAGGGTACTTTTATGAAGCTGTTCAATAGATGTGGTTACGTTTTGAATTTCTCCACAAATGACTTTGACATTTTTAAAATAGAAGGTGTTGGAATTTCTTTATGTGCCACTTATAAGCAGTCAAAAGGGCATAACGATTATAAGTTTTCTTTGGGATACTCATGAAATTAGAAACAATTGAAACTGTGAATTGAATTAATAAGCTTACAAAGCGTAATATTCAAGCATTGATTAATAACGGAATAATACACCTTTTTTGTAAACTCCAAAAGAATCAATTATTAGTTCGAACATCAAGAGTTGAAATTTATATGAATGAAGTAAAGATTACTCAAAAAGTGATAAAAGCATAGCTGGATAAGGCTACTCAGCATTTCAATGCCCATATAATCAAACATCAGGAGGAAAACAAAATGGCTGAAAACAAGCAGTACACTGTACCAAGTCCTATAATTGATATTAAAGAAGAAGACTCCCTAGATTCATTAACAGAACGCTACAATAAAATGATTGAACCTAGTAAATTGTCTAAATTAGGTACAAAAGTATCAGGAATTGTACCAGATAAGGTAAAAAATATAGGAAATGGTGTTAAAGAGGCAATCTCTGAGAAAGAATTGTATTTACAAGCAATGAAAGTAGTTGCTGATGGCTTTAAAATAGTTGAAGAACAGGCTTCAAAGTTTTCAATTAGTGAAAAGTCAATTATTAACAAGGTAAACGAAATTGTGACTGACAATGATGTATCTCAGTTAAGTGAGGTATGCTTTGCAAGAAGTTATGATTTGGCTAAATTAGTTAATTCTTATAAGAATCGAGATTTAAGTTTAGCGTTTGTTGAAGGTGGTGTGACAGGTGCAATTGGTTTTGCAGGAATACCATTTAATTTAGTACTAAGTACATTTTTATTTTATCGTGCTGTTCAGTCAATTGCTATGTTTTATGGATATGATGTTAAGAATGATGCTACTGAGCTAGTAATTGCAGGCGAAGTATTTATGAATGCATTAAATCCAGGGAATAGTGATGCTACTGCAATGACTGGATTAATAGGAAAGATAATGATAAAGAGTAAGGCAACAGCCGTAAAACAAACAGCTAAAAAGACATGGTCAGATATGGCTTCTCGTGGAGGGGTTGAACTTCTAATTGTTCAAATGAGAGCGATGGCAAATAAATCAGCTAAAAAAGCACTTGAAAAGGTTGGAGAAAAGGGCTTAGAAAAAACTATATTCAGGGATATCTTTGAACAAATCGGCAAGATTTTAACTAAAAAAACAATTCAAAGAGCTGTTCCTATTATTTCCGCTGCTATTGGCGCTTTTTTTGATACAGCTCAAATGAAAAAAGTATTAGAGTATGCAGATGTTTTTTACAATAAGAGATATATATTAGAAAAGGAAACTAGGATTAACACCTTAGTTGATGGTGATGAGGAAGTAGTAATTGAAATATAGATAGGAGGAAAAAACATGAAATGTGAAAAGTGTAATTCTGAAATGCTTGAAATAGATAGAGAAACGGTAATGGATGATGTTGATTTAATGGATGAAGATTTAACAGAAGGCAAAATGGCAGATTTCTTTGCAGAACAAGAGTCAGGAGAATATTTTAATTACGGATATACGGAAATTACATACAAATGTAAAAGTTGCGGGTCTGAATTAACGATAGATGAGGTTTGAGGTCTTCTATGAATAACAAAACGTCACTTACTGTCTACACCATATCTCATATGGTAGTGGATTTATCATGTTTTTATGTTTTAATGGGTACATTCAGCAGGCAAATTGAAGATCCTATGACCATAACATTAGGCTTCTTATTATATAATATTCTAGCGTTTGGATTACAGATGGTTATTGGATATTTTGTGGATATGCGCTCTATTGAACACTCTAAGATAGCTTTTATTGGAGGCTTACTTGTTTGTGTAGGAGTTGTGCTAGGATTTTTACCGTGGTTGGCGCTATTATTTTGTGCGGTGGGAAACGCTAGCTTTCATATCGGTGGTGGAATTAATTCCTTGGTTTATTCAGCAGGGAAAATGGCTAGATGCGGTATTTTTGTTTCATCAGGTGCTATTGGTGTAGCACTGGGGACTATTGCCGGAAGGAATGAAGTTCCATTTTGGATAATTGTAATACTTTTATTGGGATGTAGTTATGCAATTGGCTTCTATTGCTCTTTGGATAAAGAAAAGGCAATACCCAATTTTGATAATCAAAATGTATCAAAGCCTATTGTTACCAATGGAAAGATAATTATTTATTTATGCTTTATTTCAATTATTGTACGCTCCTATGTTGGCTTTCAAACACCAATTTTATGGAAAACAAATACTTTCTTAGTCCTTTTGCCAAGCATTTGTGCTTTTATAGGTAAATTTGGGGGAGGTATTCTTGCAGATTATTTCGGAGCAAGAAATGTAGGCGTCTTATCATTATTAGTGTCAATCCCGTTATTATGCACCTTCAACAATAATATAGCATTATGTTCAATAGGTCTTGTTATGTTTAATATTACGATGTCAATAACCCTTTGGGGAATAGCTTCGCAGCTAAAAAATCAGCCGGGCTTCGCGTTTGGATTGACAACACTTGCCTTGTTAATTGGCAATATTCCTATATTTTTATTTACCTTGCCAGATAACATGATAAAAATAATACTACCGATACTTATACTGGTTTCGACTATTTGTATTTATATTTCAATAGAAAACCCAAAAAGGAGTGGATATATTAATGAATCAATTAATGAATTATCAAAATAGTCTTTGTGATATGTTACCACCTTATGGTCCAATCACAACTGTTGATCTTATTTTAAGAGTTGCTATGCTAGTTGGTGTTGCAGCTGCAATAATCACTGCTGGGATACTAGTTAAAAGAGGAAAAAAAGAATTCTGCAATTCAAAAACAAATCGAAAAGCATCAAGACACTAAGCTATGATTCGCGTTTGAATTGACAACGCTTGCATTGTTAATTGGTGATATTCCTATATTTATATTTACATTGCCAGATAACATGATAAAAGTAGTACTACCGATACTTATACTGGTTTCTACTATTTGTATTTATATTTCAATAGAAAACCCAAAAAGGAGAGGATATATTAATGAATCAATTAGTGAATTATCAAAATAGTCTATGTGATGTACTAACCCCTATGAGTCCACCAGCTACAACGGCAGATTTTATTTTAAGATTTATTATGATTTTTGGGGTTGCAGCTGCAATAATAACTGCTGGGATACTAGTTAAAAGGGCAGAAAAAAAGAATTCTGAAATTCAAAAAGAAATTGAAAAGCATAAGGACTCTGAACTATGATTTGCGTTTACTTTTTATTAGCTTTTATATTAACAGTACTTATTGAGTGCACATGCATGTTTTTGATTTATAAATCAAAGCAGTTTGTGTACTATGTTTTTCTATGCAATCTGTTAACTAATCCTGCAGTAAACCTAATAGCATTAGGAGCTGGACAGATTTTTGGGGGATTTGTATACAAATTATCAATAGTATTTTTAGAAATTGGTGTTGTTATCATTGAAGCTTATATAATCCGTTTATTGTGCGGCTTTAACGCTAAAAAGTCTATTTTAATATCTACAGTTTTAAATTCGTTATCATATGGTTGTGGCTTATTGCTTTTTTGAATGTTTATATTTCTTGATTTCGGACATTGACAATTCAATAATTAAATCTTGCCGCCGCATGATACTCTCTGCTTTTAAAAATAAAACGAAGTATTATGCGGTTTTTTATGACTTGTGTAAGGTATAAGCAATCGGAATGAATAACTGTTATAAATAGTAATTGATTTTAGCTAAAAGTAAACTTATGAGTTAATTAGTAGTAATTTATGGAATTACACTAAAATTCGACAATTATTATTTGAACATGATATAATTATGTTAACCAATATGTAGTTTGACATTACAGGAGGGAATTTATGTTACAACTAAAAAGTATTAAAACTAAATTAACTTTGTATTTTGGATTATTAATTTTTGCTGTGTGTATTGGGCTTGGGGGTATTGCATATTATATATCATCTGATGCACTGTCATCAAAAATAGATGAATCTCTTACGCTAGTAACAAAAGAGTCTGCAGAGGTTATTTCCAGCAAAGTTGCGAGCGAACTAAATGTAGTTGAAGCATATGCTCAAATAGATGTTATAAAGAATCCTAATGTACCTATAAGTGAAAAACTTGCATTTCTTGAAAAAGAAGCTACAATGTACAGCTTCCAATCCATTTATAAGTAAGGTAACAAATGGTATGGTAGTTGCCTTTGCAGTTCCTGTTATGGATGATCAAGAAAATATAATAGGAGTGGTGCTTTCCGTGCGCGACGGCAACGAGTTAAGCAATTTGGTAAGTAATATTAAATTTGGGGATGATTCATCGGCCTTTATGATTAATAAGGAGGGTACTACTATTGCCCATAAGGATAAAAACTTAGTTCTTGAAGGCTATAATGTATTTACTGAAGTTGAAAAAGATTCATCTCTTGAACAAATGGCGGCAGTTATGAAAGAAATGACAGAAGGAAAGACAGGTGTTGGTGATTATAATTATAATGGTAATAAATATGTGGGCTATTCAGCTGTAAATGGAACTGATTGGTCGCTGGCCATAACCATACCAAAATCTGTAGCTATGGAAAAGGTAACTTATCTATTATATATTATGATAAATATTTCAATTGCTTTTCTCTTAGTAAGTTTATTATTAACATTTTTTATTGCTAGAGGTTTTTGTAAACCTATAGAGTTAGCCTCTAATCATATGAAGGTTTTAGCAGAAGGAAATTTCTCAATTGAGGTACCAAAGAAATACACGAAAAATAAAGATGAAATTGGTGTATTGGCTAAATCTATGGAAGCTATGCAAGAATCATTAAGAAGCATTGTAAAGGATATTATAATCAAATCATCAGATGTTAGCCAGATGCTTACAAGTATTAATTCAGAAGTTGATGAACTTAATTTAAAAATAGAGGAAATATCCTCTACCACTCAAGAAATGTCAGCAGGAACAGAACAGACTGCTGCTTCTACAGAAGAAATGAATGCTACTGCTGGAGAGATAGAAGCCGCAATAGAGTCTATTGCTGCAAAAGCACATGAAGGTACAATCACAGTAAATAATGTAAGCACTATGTCTGGTGAGATGAAGAAAAATGCATTAACATCCAAGGAAACTGCGATGGAGATTTATGTTAGAAATAAAAATGATTTGCAGAATGCGATTGAACAATCAAAAGCAGTAGAGCAGATACATGTACTTTCACAGTCAATACTAGATATAACTACTCAAACAAATCTTTTGGCACTAAACGCATCAATTGAGGCAGCAAGAGCAGGAGAGGCTGGAAAAGGTTTTGCAGTTGTTGCTGATGAAATAAGAAAATTGGCTGAAGGCTCAAAGTCAACAGTTTCAAGTATTCAGGAAGTAGCAAATGTCATTTTGAAAGCAGTACAGGTTCTATCAAGCAGTTCTGGAGAAATTATGGACTTCATTGATAAAAAGGTAATGCTAGATTATGAGTATTTGGTTAGTTCAAGTGAGCAATATAATGAAAGTTCCGCTAATATAAGCGATATTGTAAGTGATTTTAGTGCTACCTCTGAAGAACTACTTGCCTCTATGCAAAATATGGTTAAGGCGATTGAAGATATTTCAAATTCATCAAATGAAGAGGCTCAGGGAGCATCTAATATTGCACAGAGAGCGTCATTGATTACGCAAATGTCAAATACAGTAAAAGAAAATGCAGATTTGGCAAAGGAAAAATCTGATATGCTAATTAATCTTGTTTCAAGGTTTAAGGTATAACTTAAGTAGAAAGGCAGACTATAAAAAAGCGACGCATAAAAAGATGGAGCCTAGTAGCAGACTCCATCTTTTTTATTGCTTGTTTTGTGAAAATATGCGATAAAGCTCTAGATGATATAAATGTAGTTTTTTTATTATATATAACTTTTGTATATATTATTAATATTGTTTAGGAGCATGTCTTTTGGATATTAAAGAAAAAATCAAATATTTCTATGAATATGTTATTTCAAATAACCTAATTGATGAGGTTCTTAAAGATATAGCAATATACACATCTTGTATATTTAATAACTTAATTGTAGAAATGTGCTATATTCACACATAAAGTTGCGAATTATGATGAATTAATATTCATAAATCGCAACTTATTCTATTTTATAATGTTTTATGCTAAATACTCCTATTTTATAATATTTTATGATAAAATATTAATAAATGTTAATAAAAGTATATAAGGGAACCTTATGGATAATAAAGAAATAATTAAATATTTCTATGAAAGTAGTACTTTAAAACAATCTTATATTGCCGTGTTACAGGCTTGTTTATTTTTATTAGTGTATATGTGCAAGTGAATATTAAAAGTAACCGTGCGGCTTTTTGGCATATTTGTTATGTTACTGTAAGCCTACCATATTGAATAGCTGAAGTTCTAAGCAAAAGAATGCAATAAGTTTTTCTGGTTTTGTAAAGGCATAAAAATTCTCAATTATAGAAATGGGAGCAGATGTAGTTGCCCTTCATAATGCCTGTGGTTGAATAATGATTAATTTTAATACAGCTAGAAACATGGTTTGTTGCAGAAAGAATAACCATTTAGACTTTATACTTTATGGGTTGAACAGTGGATTAAATCACTGATTTAATACTAATTTATTTATTAAAGGAGATAAGTATTATGCTAAAAATTCATTTAAAAGCTTACAATGGTCAGTATCTTTGTGCGGAAGACGGTGGTGGTCGAGAAATTGTAGCAAATAGAATTAACGCAGATATATGGGAAAGTTTTACTGTATCTGATGAGAACGGAGGCGGTCTTTTAAGCGGTGATGCAATCTTTATGACAGCATATAACGGCAAATACTTATGTGCTGAAGGAGGCGGAGGACGAGAGGTTATAGCAACGAAAGATACTCCATTAAGCTGGGAGAGATTCGTAATTGAGAAAACAAACGGCAGCGGAATAATTAAAACAGGAGATTTGGTTTCACTTAAATGTAGCAATGGGCAATACATGTGTGCTGAGGGAGGTGGAGGACGGGAAGTCATGGCTAATCGTAGTGAAGTAGGTATATGGGAAACATTTACTATTGAAATCGAAGAAGTAGCAACTCCTCAGTATACAAATGGAAATACTATAAGCATTCAACCTCCTGCCAATTCTGTATACACAACCTTTACAGACGTTACAGATATGTCTGGTGAAGGAATTCTTGCAAGCTCTGTTTCTAGTAAATCATTGAAAGATTCTGATAATATAGTTCATTTAAACAAGTTAAAAAACCACCTTTCTCTTTTGAAGGCAATTAATGCAGATAATCTCTCTGATTTGGGCTCAATGACAATCGGAGGAAACGTAGTGCCACAAAACGGCATAACTTCTCCAAGGGTGAAACAACTTTATAGTGGAGATACTAGCTTTAGCAAAGTGCGTATGGCATATCGAAGGGGAAAAAGACTGGAGATGCATAAATTATCTGGAACCGCAAGGACTCTAGGAAAGCATGATATAGCTCAGGCAGATGCACTGATGTTTTCTTCTCAAACATTTCTAGATAAAAGCTATATATATGCTAAAGAACTTCACATAGCTAATAACTCCAATATTATTCTAAAATCTTCAGTTAAAAGTCTTGTTATTATCGCCAATAAAATTGTTGTTGGCACCAACGTAATGTTTACATGGGAAGGAAAAGAACCTTCTGTTCCAGGGTACCCGGGGAATATAAAAAAACTTCCGAACATGCCTGCTTTAGCACCACTAAGCACGCTTAATGTTAATCAAACTGATGGCAAGGGTGCAAACGGTGCAAACGGTTTAGATGGTATTACTGGCTATATTCCAGACCCCGCACCTGCTATAGAAATATGGACCCTTGAACTTATTGGTAATCCAAAATTCGAGTTGTTTGGCATGGAAGGTGGCAAAGGCGGACCTGCTCAAGATGGACAAAATGGTCAAGATGGTGCTCCTGGTAAGCCTGAGGAATTCGATTTGGGGATTTTTACCACAAGCGGACCTGGTTGCGGGGGGCATGGTGGAAACGGTGGAAATGGCGGTAAGGGTGGAGATGGCGGTACAGGTGGAAGGGGAGGACAATTTCTTCTATATGCACCAGATAGTGTTATTCAGGAATTTTTGAAATCATTTTCTGTCAGTACAACAGGGGGAGTAGGCGGTGAACCCGGCCAACCTGGTAAAAAAGGGACTAGAGGGTTTGGAGGTCCTTTAGGCAAACACAAAGGTAAGGAAACAAGAAAAGCTGGTAACAATGGGCTTGATGGAACTGACGGTAAACCAGGTTCTAAAGGGCAAAGGGGTGATCAGTTAGAGAACGTATGCTTTGCAATAAGCAAAGAAGACATTGAAGCCATTTTGTTGGAGCCAGCAATAGCAACACTTAGTACGTATGACGCAAAAGTTGGCGAATCTATTACAGTGTCCGGTTTAAGATTTGAAAAAACTGATAAAATTTTTCTTGGTGGAAAAAAGTGTGTAACTTCCTATATAAATAAAAACACCCTTCAATTTACAGTCCCTGAACATGAAGGAGGTCTCATGGATTTATATGTTCAGCGTGCGGACGGTACATTATCCAATAAGGTTTTTCTAAAAATCTTACCAACTATAATATCAATT
>JAEWZA010000091.1 GCA_023395575.1 Bacillota bacterium | reverse complement strand
GGTATTTAACCACCTCTTCTATTGTTATTTCTGTTTCATATATTTCTTCACCTTCCTGATTGCCTGCCTTCCCTTTTCCCGAATTATTGCTGGCTTCACCTGAAAATTTATCTCCTCTTTTTTCGTCACCGTCACCAACACCAATTCCAGGTTTATTTTTGCCATATATAAATTGGTATTCTTTAATGCCCTTTATAGGAATTTTTATTTTTTTATCCTTGCTTTTACCTATAATACTTTCCTCAGCAATAATGTTACCAAGATTTTTTTTAATTGATTCTTCAATTAGTTCTCTGTGCCTTCGTCTGTCCTCGGCAGATCTATCTCTGCCATCATTATTACAATCCCTAAAAATGGTCATAGTAGAAGCCCTCCAAAGCTGCAATTAGTCTTTCCATAGATTATTAGCAGAATATTTTAATATAACATTGCAGCAATTATCACAATAGCCATTTTTTTTCATTTCTTCTACCATAGTATTGTATTTTTGAGTCTGCTCCTTATCTCTTACCTTCATCTGTGTAATTACTCTACTCAAATCTCTGACTGAAGCTGTCAATTTTTTCTCTATTGCTTCCTTCAGCGGTTCATAGCTGGTATAATCTAGAACTCCTCCATTCCTCATTACAAAAAACATATATGCGGTAACATCAGAACGAAAGCCTTTAACTGCTGTATCAGATATACCAATTTGTTCCTCAATAGACCTCATGAACTTTTCATCAGGTTCGAGCTCCTCTCCAGTATTTGAATCCTTAATCTTAGTTTTATTAACAAAGGCTTCAGCATGGTCTAAATAATTGTTAAATAAACTTTCAGCCTGCTCTTTGTAGCCATGTATAAAAGCTTTTGTAACCTCTTTTTCAAGTATTTTATTATATTCTTTTTTAATTGAATCATAAATAAGCCGTAAATATCGTTCTTTTTCTTCCTCGCCTATTCCTAGCTCCTTAACAGATTTAATCAGAGTCTCCATAAGAGCTATTGGGTTTATACAATTGTTTTCAGATTCTGAAAGGGTAGTGTCAAGTGACTTCATAATAAACCTTGTTGATATTCCTGTCATGCCCTCTCTAGGCGCTTCCTCACGCAGTTCAAATATATCAATTTTTCTTGTCATGCCCTTTTCCAAGATTTCTTCACCATTGTATATTTTTAGCTTTGTTATAGGATCAACCTTGCTAGAGGGACTAAGCCTAGTTAGTATTGCAAACATTGAAGCAATTTCTATTGTATGTGGTGCTATATGAGCTTTAAAATTACTTTTGGACAGCATTTTTTTATAAATCTTGATTTCTTCATTTAGCTCTAAACAGTAAGGTACTTCAACTCTGACAATTCTATCAAGAATAGCTTCATTTGTATGATCTGATTTAAATTTATTCCACTCTGCCTCATTTGAGTGTGCGAGAATTACCCCATCAAAATAAATCATGGAACCTTTGCCGGGAGATGGAACTGATTTTTCTTGAGTGGCTGTAATCATTGTATGTAAGTATTCTGTCTCATTTTTAAAGACCTCTATAAATTCAACAATTCCCCTATTACCTACATTAAAAGCTCCATTGAGAGAAAGTACTCTAGGGTCATCTTCTGGATATAAGTCAATTTTAGAAATATCAACACTACCCGTTAAAATCGAAGTATCCTGATTGTTTGGATCAACTGGAGGTACTACACCTATACCCTTTCTGGAGCGTATTGAAAATCCTGTGGATACTACTGGAAAGCTCTCATACTCGCCATTATATTCGTTTTTTAATCTGTATCTGCAAACTGGACACAAATCCCCTTCAATCTTCGTATTGAGTGTTTTTTCAAATTCATTTCGCAAGTGTTTGGGTACAAGGTGTAGCGGCTCTTCTCGCATTGGGCAGCCTTTTAGTGCATAAATAGGCTCTGCACACTCAAGTGCCTTCTTTAAGGCTTCCATTATTGACGATTTACCCGCCCCTACCGGTCCAACTAAATATAGCACCTGTCTAGCTTCCTCTCCCGCCATTGCAGCAGAGTGAAAGTACCTCACAATTTTCATTATTGTTTTATCAATTCCAAAAAAGTCATTCTCAAAAAAGGAATACTTTTTAATAATATCATTTCCATATATTCTTCGTAATCTTGGGTTCTCATCTGTTTTTACAGCCTCTATTCCTTTAGAAATTATAAGTTCATATAGTCTTTGGTGTGAAAGCACTGCTATACTTGGATTTGACTTTACTAAATTCAGATACTCAATAAATGTACCTTCAAACTGCTTTTTCACCCTCTCTTCCCTATCTTTTTGAATCATTTCTCTGAAATTAAACTCCGGTGTGGTCATTCAAAAACCTCCCTTTTTTGCCTAGTAGTAGATGTTCTTTAATCAAATAATAATTAATTTCTTTTAAAATAAAGTATTTCATTTTAAAATATATGTACTCTTTTTTTATAATATTATCAATTAGACAAGTTAATAACTTAAAAAGAAATTTTTATTTAAGTAAACACTACCTACATCAGCAAAAAACATTTGCGATTTTGAGACTCGAAAGTACACAATGTACCAACTATACTTTCGAGTTATTTTGGCAACAAACCATTGAAAAACTTGAATCCTGATAGCCTTTTTATGCAGCTAATATTAATTTCTATTCAGTTGTTATTAATAATTTTTTATATTTATTTTCTCTCAGCAATATGATATAATTTCGGAAAAAGGAGGTGAAAACATGGAGGAAAAAATATATAATTTAATATCTAAAATGTATTTAGAGTTTACTGATTTTAGAAAGGAAATGACTGAGTTCAAATCAGATATGCTTGAATTCAAGACAGATATGCTCGAGTTCAAATCAGATATGCTTGAGTTCAAGACAGATATGCTTGAATTCAAATCAGATATGCTTAGTTTCAGAGAAGATATTACAGCAAAAGTAGACCAAAATACAGTTGAAATTAAAAAATTAGGCAATCAGGTAGCTTCTCTTGAAAATGAGCTTTCAGCTAAAACTGGTGCTTTATTTGATGGCTATAAGCAATTAGACAGCAAATTTGACAGATTGGAAGCCAAGTTAGACGGTGTCAATAGTACCGTTGAAAAACAAGCCGTTGAAATACGAGTTATACAGGGCAGTAAAATATAATTAAGTAGTCTGGGTATTCACAACACTTCTTATTGGAAAACATATTTAACGACAAAGAAATATTTTCTGAAAGGCAATCTCCGAATATTGGCTTTGCATATGAAATTCTTCCCGCTATTTTACCTTTTTAAATTCAATCCAATACAACCTATACTGGCTCCTGCAAATTATGCTTATAAAAGCTAGATTAAACTTAGTCAAAATATAAATTGTACAAATCTAACAACCAACTATTTATTAAAATTTAGGGGCCTAGAAGCTCACTTTTAACTGTACTATGCCTGTATTTATCACTCATTAAGTCCCTTTTAGAATAGTCAAACATTATGATTTCGTCAGCGCCTTTAAGCTCGCTAAGTGAAATAAAAAATACACTTTTCAATATGTTTTTAGTCTGAACACCAATAAAATCAGGAATATACTCTTTTATAAATTCTTCATTTTTTAGCAGTTGATGAATAGCAGTATTGCCAATCAAATCCTCTTCTCTCTTTAAGAACTCTGGTATAGCGCATGAGCGGTCAGAACTGAGAAAGTCAAATATCATTTTTTGTCTGAACACTTCTAAATTCACTTTTGAGATTTCCCCAAAAGAACTTTCAAAAAATTCATACAGAATAGCTATATTTTCCTTATAGGAAATTGGTCTATCCAAATAGCCCTTTTTCCTGCAAAAAACTGAAAGCCTATAATACAGTTCAAATGCATCAGAAAACAAATATTTTTCAATAAACTCAAGTGAGCTGCTAAATCTAGACGAATTAAAATATCTTTCAAGTACCTCTTCAACATCCTTTAATAGTAGAATATCTTCAAAAGAGACATAGTTATTACACAGCACCTCATATGGCGCATAGTCCCTATAAGTAAACCCATGCTTTTGAGACTCATTTCTTATTTTCGAGCCTCTCAGAAGCTTAAGGAAGCCTAGCTGAAGCTGATGAGGCCCTAAGCCATATACCTCATTGAAGGAAT
>JAEWZA010000068.1 GCA_023395575.1 Bacillota bacterium | reverse complement strand
TGAAATAAACTCAGTAAATGCAGTTTGTGAAAAATTGAATGAAGAAGATCAGGAGGATTTTGTCCTGGAAGCATATAGCTATTGAGCTGGAAAGAAGGTATACTATGCAGGATAAGGATAAGATTTTAGAAATTCGGGACCTATTAAATAGTATTTCAGCAGCAAATGACCTTTATTCTGATGAGAATAAGGGTTTTTATTTTGACTATGATACTGTTATTGAGCTGCTGCAGCAAGTAAATGAAACAATGGATGCAAGTGCAAGATGCCCAAGACCTGATAATATTCCTGATGATATCCCCTGGTGTGAAAACTTGAATAATGAATTTGACCCGCTTGTATTTAGGGGAGACATGAGTGTTGAGGATTTCAGGAGAGCCCAGGACAATAATTTTAGAGATAGTCAAAATGATAAGCCAGAAGATGAAGACGAGGGGTATGAAGTGTAGTCTATGGCTTGTAGTTTGAATAAATAGCGATCTAAATTCTATGATTATTTTGTTTTAAAAATTCTATAATCATTTTGTTTTAGATATAAAAGAAATGATGATACGAAGTATAAACTGCAACAAAAACCTATTAAATAATTTTTTAATATAAGATTAGCAATAATTAAAATAGAAGCAATAAGCCGTAACTTAGTAATTTTTTTTCTTTGCATATTAGTTTCTCCCAATTGATGTTGTTTATATAAATGTATTTTAGTAGTAAGGCAATTATGACAGTTAAAAATTCTAAGCAGCAAACTGATTATAATATTTGAAGGGAGCGACGGTAAATGGAATATACAATTGATGAAGAAAAAATGGGAACTCCAACTTATAAAGTTGATGAAGATGGGATGATTAATGTGCTTGCTGAAATATTGGATATGGAAAAAGAAAAGATTGATTTTTTCATAGAGCAAATGGGGTTAGCCTGGCTGGATCAACCTGAAATTGTAGGAGTAACAGAAAATCAATTAGCCAGCATTAATGAATTAAAGTACATTTTAAGGGGGCTGGCTTGATGAGCGAACAATATCAAATTGACAAGCAAGTTTTTATAAAGCTTGTTTCCAAATTCACAGGTATCAGTGCATCTAAGCTTAAAGCCTTCTTAGAAAACAATAATACATCAATGGTGTTTGAACATCCTACAGCTATTGGGATACCACAGCAACAATTGAATAAGATTGAGCAGCTGAAGGAGCTAAGTGCTTTATATAATAATTTAAAAGATCATAAAGTGGTTTATTGCATGAAATCATCAACAGCAGCGGGAGAATACTTTAGAAATTATTTTCGAGGGATTAAGGATAAAGAAAGATTTGTATGTGTTTTCTTAGATACAGCCAATAATATTATTACTACTGAAGTAATGAGCACTGGTACAGTAAATGAGACACCAGTATATCCAAGGGAAATTGTAAAGAAAGCGCTTATGTGTGATGCCAGAAGTATAATGGTTTCGCATAATCATCCTTCAGAAATACTAAAGCCAAGTCAGGATGATATAAAGCTGACAGAAAGGTTATACCATACGTCTCAAGCAGTTGGTATAAAACTTCTGGATCATATTATTGTTGCTGGAGATAGATATTATAGTTTTATGGAAATGGACAAGATGCCGGAGACAGAAATAAACTTTAGTATTATTGCTCAGGAAGACGATGACGAGATGGAAGTATAAATGGCAGAAAGAGAGTACCGATTAAGAAAAATTTGATGAAGATGAAAAGGAAAGTGGTTTTATGAATCGTAAAATTTGGCTATCGGATGAGGATGAAAAGAATATCGAAAAGTATTTAGAGTATCGAAATAAAAACCTGGATGAAGATGATCAACCTTGGAAGATAAAAGATGTAATCAAAGTTGCATTTGCAATAGGAATGGATGATATGTTAGATAAGAATAGATTAAATGAGAATAATTTGGTATTAAATGATGGACTTTTAAGAGATGAATTTCGTGAGAGAAAAATAGATAGGATAAAGGAATTATTACAAGATGGTGAAGATGAAATAGTCAACCTGTTTTTAATAAATCAACAGGGGGATGACGAAGAACTTGAGCAATAAAATCGCATAAAAAATTATCTGTTAAAATCAAAAGAAAGGGTTACATTCATGCTAAATTTCAAAACATTATTCGATGACACCATAGTGCAAATTACAAGCAGCGAACAGGAATGGAAAAAGTTTCTAAAATTCTCCGGACAGCTGTTCAAATATAATTTTTATGATACTGTACTGATATATAACCAAAGACCTGATGCAACAATGGTTGCTGATATGGTTACCTGGAATAAGAAGGTCGGAAGATGGGTAAACCGGGGAAGCAGGGCAATTAAAGTAATAGATAATGATAATAAGGGCATAAGGTACCTATTTGATGTAAGCGATACACATGGAGCAGATATCTGTCAGCTACGAGGCTATACAATAAAGACAGAAGCTGCACAAAATTTTGTATTAGATTATTTATATGCAGGCAAAAACAGGGATTTCAGTGCGTTTGTTGAATACCTTTGTGGTGAAAATATTTTTGGCTATGAAGATAAGCAGATTGAACGCTTTTTATTTGACAGTGTTTTCTTTTCAGTAGCCAATAGGCTTGAATTAGATATAAAAAAAGAAATTAAGTTTGATTATATTCTTAAGCACTTAAGTGTCAGTCAAGCAGCTGAATATGCAGAAATAGTATCTGAAAAAAGTAGTGAGCTTTTAAGGCTTATTGAAAAGCCAGTTAGAATATATGAGAAAAAGGAGAGAGAAAACTATGAGGACAGATTACATAGAGGGGATTGGACTGGTAGAGTATCCAGAGACACAGGAGGAAATGGAAATAATGAAGCAGAAACAGCTAGACATGCAGAAGGAGCAGACAGTCAGTCCCATTTCACAGATAGAGTATCAGGAGGGAGCAGACGGGATATTGTATCCAGTGATAGCTCTCGACGAGAATCAGGAAACGGAGAAGATACCCGAGGGAATATTCGCAAGCGAAGCGGTGAGATACTTGACAGCGAAGCATCCTCAGAGGGTACAACAATTGAAAATACAGCAGATATGGTTCAGCACAATACATCAGATAAACAACCAGGCATTGGAGATGATGGACAAGGTGCAGGAACAGCTAAAACAGAAGAATCCTCCTCCACAGACAGACAGCTTCATGGAACTGGCGAAATACAACACATGGATAAGGGACACAGCTCAGGAGATAGTGTTGAACGAGGTGGTACGGATACCGAGATAATAAAATCAACAGCTATAAGTGCAAATAAACCTGAAATCAAGGATACAAACAAAGAGTCATCAAAAAATGGTGGCTCTAATTTTTTGCTCAGAAAACAGCAGACATTGCTTGAACTCATTAACGAAAACGATATAGAACAACCTGATAATATATCTGAAACAATAAAACAGGTTGATGCTACAAATTCGGAAATAAACATAATACAAAATGAAATAGACCAAAATAATGAATTACATCCAATACCTTTAGAAACAGGCAACAAAGCAGTTATTCTTGAAAGAATAAATTATAGCTACAGCCCTTCAGATGAAATCGGAGCTGGAGGACAAAAGACAAAATATAAAGCGAATATTGATGCTATCAGGCTGCTGAAGGATATTGAAAAAGATAACAGGCTTGCTACAAGCTATGAGCAGAGCATACTTGCAAAATATACAGGTTGGGGCGGATTAGCTCAGGTGTTTAATCCTGATGCAAAGGGTTTGGAAAATGAATATACAGAACTGAAGGAGCTTTTGTCAGATGAGGAATACAATAGTGCAAGAGCTTCAACACCAAATGCACACTACACAGACCCAATTGTAATACAGGCAGTATATAAAGCACTAAAACAATTTGGGTTTACAGGAGGCAACATACTTGAGCCTTCAATGGGTACTGGATTGTTTTATTCACTTATTCCTGAAGATATTTCAGACAAATCAAAGCTGTATGGTGTTGAGCTGGACAATATATCAGGAAGAATATCAACACAGCTTTACCAGAAGGCAGATATAAAAATACAGGGCTTTGAAAAAGCAGAATTCCCTGACAACTTTATTGATGTGGCAGTAGGGAATGTGCCTTTTGGAGACTACAAGCTCCATGATAGGAGATACGATAAGTTAAACTTAAATATACATGATTATTTCTTTGCAAAGACCTTGGACAAGGTTCGTCCTGGTGGAGTAATTTCTTATATAACAAGCAAGGGAACACTTGATAAAGCAAACTGTTCCTTCAGAAGATACTTGGCAGAACGAGCCGAGCTTATAGGTGCTATAAGGCTTCCTAATAATGCATTCAAGCTGATAGCCAATACTGAAGTAACCACGGATATAATTTTTCTTCAAAAACGTGAACATCCAATTGTCCTGGAAAATGAGCCTAGCTGGATAGGCTTAGGCTATACGGCTGATAATGTACCAGTAAATCAATATTATCTGGATAATCCGGAAATGATGCTGGGAAAGATGATATTTGACAACAGGATGTTCGGAAGTGATGGAAAGTATACAAGCCTTATTGCCGATGAAGGAACAGATTTAGCAACTTCACTCGATCAAGCAGTCGAAAAATTAGATGCCAGTATTGAAAATACTGTTACTGAAAAAGAAGAAAATGATAATGAATATATCCCTGCAGATCCGCTGGTTAAAAATTATACATATGTAATTAAGGATGAAACCATATATTTTAGAGAGAATTCTAAAATGGTGAAGATAGACGTACCTGAGAAAACTGCACAGCGTATAAAGGGCTTGTGTGAGGTGCGTATGCTGATTAGAAAGGTTATTGATATACAAACAGAAGGATGTACATCAACTGAACTAAAACCTTATCAAGACGAACTTTTAAATACTTACAATAACTTCGTTAAAGTGAACGGCACTATTAACTCACAAGCCAATTTGAGAGCATTCAAACAAGATTCTGATTTGCCGCTTTTATCTTCGCTGGAGGTACTTGATGAAAAAGGTAATGTCAAATCTCTGGCCGATATATTTCATAAGCAGACAATAAGACCCTATGAGCCTATAACAAAAGTAAATACAGCCACTGATGCATTGGCTGCTTCGTTGTCTGAAAGAGGAAAGGTTGACCTTGAATATATGAGTTCAATCTATGACTCCAGCATAGAAGAAATAGCTAATGAGCTTAAAGGAATTATTTATCTTAACCCTGAAAGTTCTGAATATGAAACAGCTGATGAATATCTATCAGGAGATGTAAGACACAAGTTAAAGATGGCTAAATTCCATGCTAATGATGACAGCAACTATCAGATAAACGTAACTGCTCTTGAGAACGTTCAGCCGGAGGACCTTGATGCATCAGAAATTGATATAAAGCTAGGTACTACATGGATTGAAACAGAGGACATTGACCAGTTTATATACGAAACATTAAAGGTTCCTGAATTTTATAAAAAGAACAGTGGCAAATCAAAGAATTCTAGTATATATACTACATATAATAGATTTACAAGCTCATGGACAATAAATAACAAATCCTTCCAGTCACACAGCATGAAGGCAACACAAGAGTTTGGAACAAAAAGAGCTGATGCATATAGCATAATCGAGGATACACTAAACCTTAGAAGTGTAATAGTGAAAGATAAAATAAAAGACTCTGACGGTAAAGAAAGATATATTGTAAATAAAAATGAAACAATAGCAGCTAGAGCAAAGCAAGATCTAATTAAGGAAGAATTTAAAGACTGGGTATTTAGGGATGCCGATAGAAGAAAAAAATACGTTGATTTCTATAATGTTAACTTTAACAATATCAGACTCAGGGAATATGACGGCTCGCACTTGAAATTTCCTGGTATGAGTCCTGAAATAATGCTGCGTGACCATCAGAAAAATGCGGTGGCCAGAATACTGTACGGTGGAAATACACTTTTGGCGCATGTTGTTGGAGCAGGAAAAACCTATACAATGCAAGCAGCCTGCATGGAAATGAGAAGGCTTAACATCATTAAAAAAGCAATGTTTGTACTTCCTAACCACTTGACAGAGCAGCAGGGTGCAGACTTTTTAAAGCTGTATCCAGCAGCAAGTATTCTTGTGGCAACAGAAAAGGATTTTGAGAAAGCAAACAGAAAAAGATTTCTGGCCAGAATAGCCACTGGTGATTTTGATGCAATAATAATAGGTCAAAGCCAGTTTGAAAGAATACCAATGTCAAATGAATACCAAAGAGAGCAAATAAGAAATAGAATAAATGAAATAGTAGATTATGTAAGTCAGGTTAAACAGGATAATGGAGATAAATGGACAGTTAAACAGATGGAAAAAATGAAATTCAATCTTGAAGCAAAGCTTGAGCAGCTTGCCGATGCTCCGAAGGATGATGTATTAACCTTTGAAGAGCTGGGAGTAGATTGTATCTTTGTGGATGAAGCCCATCATTATAAGAATGGTGGAATATTCACAAAAATGAGAAATGTGGCTGGAATATCGGGAAGCTCAGCAAAAAAAGTATTAGACATGCAAATGAAATGTGAATATATAAGCTCACAAAACGGTGGAAGAAATATAGTCTTTGCAACAGGTACACCAGTAAGCAATTCAATGACAGAAATGTTTATCATGCAGCAGTTCTTACAAAAACAGCAGCTATTAGAAAGAGGAATACAGCAGTTTGATGCTTGGGCTTCAAACTTCGGAGAAGTGGTATCAGCACTTGAACTAGCACCAGAAGGCAGTGGCTTCAGAATGAGAAGCAGATTCAGCAAATTTACAAATTTGCCTGAGCTAATGACAATGTTTAAAAATATTGCAGATATACAGACATCAGATATGCTGAACCTCCCAGTACCAAAGCTGATAAATGATAAAGTAACGGTTGTAACCTCAGAACCCTCAGAAATACAACAGGAGCTGGTAAGGCTAAGTGCGGAACGAGCTGAAAAAATACGAAATGGTATGGTAGACCCGTCAGTAGATAACATGTTGAAAATAACAAACGAGGCAAGACAGTTTGGAACAGATCCACGCTTGATACTACCTGATTCCCCTGATGAACCTGGAAGTAAAATAAATAACCTTGTAGAAAAAGTATATCAGAAATATACAGAATATGCTGAAACTAAAGGAACGCAGATAATATTTTCTGATGTTGGAACACCCAATGACAGAGGCGGATTTTGTGCTTATGATGATATAAAAAATAAGCTTATAAGTCTAGGGATTCCGGAAAAAGAAATATGCATTATACATGATGCAAAAACAAAAAAACAGAAGGAAGCCATGTTTTCTGCAATGAGAACCGGAGAAAAAAGAATAATCATAGGCTCAACCTCAAAGATGGGAACTGGGACAAACATACAAAACAAGCTTGTTGCACTGCATCATCTTGATTGCCCTTGGCGTCCAGCTGACATAGAGCAGCGTGATGGCAGAATACTACGACAAGGAAATGAAAACGAAGAAGTAGAGATATTCAGGTATGTTACAAAGGATACATTTGATGCTTATTTGTGGCAAATTGTAGAGCAAAAGCAGCGTTTTATATCACAGGTAATGACAAGTAAATCTGTAAGTCGCAGCTGTGAAGATATAGACGAGGTAGTACTAAATTATGCTGAAATAAAAGCATTGGCAATGGGTGATCCAAGAATAAAGGAAAAGATGGATTTAGATATTGAGATAAATAAGCTGTCGGTGTTAAAGGCAGCTTGGTCAAAGCAAAGGTATACACTTCAGGACAGTATAGTATACACAATACCAAAAAATATTAAGCAAAATGAAGAAAAGATAGAAGCCTTACAAAAGGATATATTACTAAGAGACAGCAATAAATTATCAGATGATGAATTCAGCATTATACTAAACAACAAAACCTTTACCGAGAAAGAAAAGGCTGGAGAATACTTGCTACTCCTTTGTGCTAAAGCAAAAAAAGAAAACTGGAAGCTTACAGAAATAGGGCAATACAAAGGCTTCAAGTTAAAGCTCGAATATTCACAGTTTTGGGATAAAATCAACCTTCATATCACCGGTAATCACAAATATGAAATAGAGCTAAAGGACAGCAGTATCGGCAACTTAATTCGAATAGAAAATGCCCTTGAAACTATTGAGTCTAAAATACAAAGTAGTCAAAATCAGCTAATACAGCTCAGACAGGACTTGGAAACAGCCAAAGAAGAGTATGAAAAGCCCTGGCGTTTTGAAGAAGAATACAAGGAAAAGCTGGCAAGGCAAGCAGAGCTGAACATAGAGCTTGACCTTAACAAGCAGGATGAAGTGATAGGGGATGAAGCTTCGGTTGAGGAGGGAGATACCGAAGATAAAGATGTTAAAGTTGAGATTGACAAAGTTGATGAAGATGAGGAGATGGAAGTATAGTGTTTTAGTCAAGAACTAAATGAAGTTTAATGTACTTTAACTAAATAAAAATAAGAACTTAATAAGCAAAACCAAAAAGCAGACCTAAACATGGTCTGTTTTTTGTTATCCAAAATTTCTTAACGGGAGATATAATAATGGAGAGAAAACTGAGCAAGGACGAATTCGTACAATTATTCCGCTTACAGCGGCAAAGAACAAAAAAAGTAAGAAGGAATACCGACAGGCAAGATAAGACCAAAGAGTACAATGATTTTTATCGGCAAGAAAAGCACCATAGTGTATGGTACAGCCAAATTTGTAATACAAATTGACCTATAACAATAATGAGGAGGAAAACAAAATGAGCAAAATTATCGCAATCGCAAATCAGAAGGGTGGAGTTGGAAAGACAACAACAGCTGTCAATCTAGCAGCTGGTTTAGTTAAGGTGGAAAAGAAAGTATTGGCTATTGACCTGGACCCACAGGCAAACCTTAGCGAATATCTTGGTTATGTTAATCTAGCAGCTGGTTTAAGCAATGAGGAAAAGAAAGTTTTAGGTATTGACCTAGACCCACAGGCAGACCTTAACAAATACCTTGGCTATAAATTCAGTAAATATAATATCAGTGACCTTATGGTGGAAGCAGCCAACAACAGTCTTACAGATGAGTTCATTGCAGCAAGCATAATACATAATGACGAGGGCATTGATTATATCCCTTCAAACATAAATCTAGCTGGTGCGGACTTGTTTCTGTCTAATGTAATGTGTCGGGAGCATATTCTGAAAAGAATACTGAGAAAAGAAATATTTAATAGCTATGACTACATTTTAATTGATTGCCTACCCAGTTTGGGGATACTGCTTACAAATGCATTGGCAGCAGCAGACAGCCTAATAATTCCTGTACAGGCGCAGAAATTCGCATTAGACGGATTGGTACAGCTAGAGCAGGTATATCAGATGGTAAAGCTCAATGTAAATACAGATCTAAAAATAGAAGGAGTTCTGCTTACAATGCTTGACAACACAAATATGTCAAAGGCGGTTGAGAAAGCTCTGCAGGATAAATACGGTGAGACTTTATTTGTAACCAGGATACATAGAAGAGTTGAGGCAACAAATAGTACATACGAACGCAAAAGTCTTGTTTCAAACATAAACAGCATATTGGGAGCTGAATATATAAATGTTACAAAGGAGCTCATTGAAAGGAGCCTGGTTTAATTGAAGATAGACTTTTCACAGCCTAATAAGCCAACAGCTAACAACTCTTTTGCAGAAATGTTTAAATTAAACACCAATTCACAAAATGAAGCTTCAACTGAAATGGATATTGATTTAATAGTACCGTTTAAAGACCACCCATTCAAACTATATGAGGGCCAGAAACTAAAACGCATGGTTGAATCAATTAGAGAAAACGGAGTAATTACCCCAATAATAGTTAGGAAAAAAGAAGATGGTACCTATGAAACACTTGCTGGACATAACAGAGTTAATGCAGCAAGGCTTGTAGGACTAC
>JAEWZA010000059.1 GCA_023395575.1 Bacillota bacterium | reverse complement strand
CCCATTTATCTAAGTTGTACTCGCGTACAAGTAATAAGCTAAGGTAAATTTTATTACTAGTTTACTAGTACTTCCGTACACACTTATCTAAATGGATTACTCCCAAGATATTTGTAGAATTTGTATTAACATGAAGTACTTCATATTTTAATATGCAGTATAAAGGATTAGTGAATAATTGTCAACTGAAAATTAATTGTGTGGTTGACAATGTGAGCTGTTGTGTTTTAATCTAGCCACTTAATATAGATTACTAACTCAACAAATTTAATCAACCCATTTCCCATACTCCCACATGAAAAGCCTAACAACAAACAGGAAGACTTTTTACTGACAAGATATTAGTAGCAGTAACTAACTTTCCTTTAAAATATGAGCACCTGCAATTTTCACTTTTGTAGATAGCTGAACTGCAATTGAGCTACGTTGAGTAAGTTAATGAGATCTTAAATAAGGGCTCTAAAAAAGTAGCTGAGAAAATTAAAAAAAATCATTAAATGTGTTGACAAAATGTTATAGGATATGTATAATAACTCTTGCGTAAAGGTAATGCGGGTTTAACTCAGTGGTAGAGTGTCACCTTGCCAAGGTGAAAGTCGAGAGTTCGAATCTCTTAACCCGCTCCATTATTTACATAACAAGTTAAGTATTATTGAATTATATATAGTTTATGCGGGTGTAGTTCAATGGTAGAACATCAGCCTTCCAAGCTGATTGCGAGGGTTCGATTCCCTCTACCCGCTCCACAAAGAAAGAACTGTTCTTAATAGGAATAGTTCTTTCTTTATGTGCGTTAACTGAGTCGTGGCATATTCTTTGGTGTAAGTTTGTCATAGAATAAGTCTGATTATATGAGGAACACTGTAAATTAATTGGATTATCGTGTTTTCTTTTTAGCACAGGTATTATATAATACAAGAGTATGTATATTGACTGAATAGAGGTGCTTTCTAGTGTTTTCTGTAACTATAAAAGAAATAATGGAAGAGTTTCAATTAGAAGAATTGACTGGACGTAAGGATTATGAGGAAATAGAGATTTCATCAGCGGATGTAAATAGACCTGGACTACAATTAGCTGGATATATGGAATATTTCGGAACGGATAGAATACAGATTATTGGTAAAGGAGAAACTGCTTATTTAATGCAGCTTCGAGAAAGTGACAGATATAGAAGACTGGATAACTTTTTTAAATGCGGTTTTCCTTGCATGGTTGTTGCAAGAGGACTTGGTGTATTTCCTGAGATGATTGAAGTGGGAAGAAAATACAACATACCAGTGCTTAGAACAGATGACATTACATCTAGATTTATGAGCGGTGTTATCAGGTATCTTAATGTTCAGCTGGCGCCTAGAACGAGTATGCACGGCGTTCTGGTTGAGGTTTACGGTGAAGGTATACTTATACTTGGCGAAAGCGGTGTGGGAAAGAGTGAAATTGCACTTGAACTTGTAAAAAGAGGGCATCGACTAGTGGCAGATGATAACGTTGAAATCAGAAAGGTATCTGATAGAACACTCGTAGGAACAGCTCCTGATATAATAAGGCATTTTATAGAAATCAGGGGAATTGGAATCCTAGATGTTAAAAATTTATACGGTGTTGGTTCTGTCAAAATGACAGAAAATATAAATCTTGTAATTAAACTAGAACACTGGAATGATAAAAAGGTATATGATAGATTGGGGCTTGAAGACGAGTTCACAGAAGTACTTGGCTTGACAGTACCATGTCTAACAATACCAGTAAGTCCTGGAAGAAATCTGGCTATTATAGTAGAGGTTGCAGCAATGAACAACAGACAAAAGAAGATGGGATATAATGCTGCACAGGCCTTAAGTGAAAGGGTATTAGGTAATATTAATAAAAATAACATATACAAAGAATCCGGATATATGGGTTAAGGATTAAAACCATTTCTAGGAGGAGAAAATTGAAAATAGTAGCGGATACACATACTCACACCATTTCAAGTGGGCATGCATATAGTACAATTCAGGAGAATGCAAGAGAGGCATATGCTAATGGAATTCAAATAATAAATATGTCAGATCATGGCCCAGCTATGTCAGGTGCGCCCTTTCGATACCACTTTGGGAATTTGGAAGTTATACCTGATACACTTTATGGTGTTCGTGTTTTAAAAGGTGTAGAGTTAAATATTATTAACTATAATGGGGAAGTTGATTTAGATAATTATTATTTAGAAAAAATGGATTTGGTACTTGCAAGCTATCATGATATATGTATTAAACCGGCGACAATTGAAGAACATACAAATGCGGTTATACAGATTTTATCAAATCCATATATAGATGTGTTTGCGCATCCAGGAAATCCTCAGTTTCAAATAGATATAGAAAAGGTAGTTAAAGTCGCTAAAGATAATAATAAGCTTATTGAAATAAACAACCAGTCTGCACTTGTTAGAAAGGGCAGTGAAAAAAATTGCCTTCAGATAGCTCAAATGTGTAAAAAGTATGGTGTTAGAGTTACAACTGGAAGCGATGCACATATTAGCTTTGGTATAGGTAAATTTAATTTTGTTACTAAATTGCTTGAAGAAGCTGATATGCCTGAGGAATTGGTGATTACAACCTCAATAGATAGAATGGATGAATATCTGCTAGAAAGAAGGAAAAGAATTCAGAATTTGCCTAAAGCATAGTATTAATGCTTTTTGTGTGGCATATACTGTTTTTAGTGGTTAGTAGCAACTATGTGAAAGCAGATTTTATTAACAATAAGGTAAATGATTTTGCAAATACGCGGATTAATATAGAAAATTTATAAGGTTCTTTGAAAGGGGGGGATAGGATATTGCAAAATAATGAGCTTATCAGTAAACTTATTTCCATTTTAGGAGAAAAAAAAGTTCTTATAAATGAACCTATGAGCAACCACACTTCCTTTAAGATAGGTGGCCCGGCAGACCTTTTGATTTTACCTGATAGTAGTAAGCAAATTGTGGATGTTATGAAGCATATTATCAGTGAAAAAGTTCCTTACATGGTTATGGGAAACGGAACTAATCTTTTAGTATCTGACAAGGGTATTCGGGGTGTAGTAATTAAAATATATGATAATATGGACAGATATTCTGTTGATGGTGAATATATGGAGTTTGAGGCTGGAATGCTTATTTCAAAAGCCTCAAAAATAGCACTTCAAAATAAACTATCAGGTCTTGAATTTGCAGAAGGGATTCCTGGTACTATAGGTGGAGCTGTTACAATGAATGCTGGAGCATATATTGGAGAGATGTCTATGGTAGTTGAGGAGACAGAATATCTTGATGTAAATGGGAGAATAGTTACAGTAAAAGGCAAGGAACATGGTTTTTCATATAGAACAAGTGTTATCCAAAAAACAAAAGGTATTGTTTTAAAAACACGCCTAAGGCTTAATTCTGTTGATGGCCTGAAAATTAAAGAATTAATGGATGATTTCAACTTTAAAAGAAGAGATAAACAGCCTCTTGAATGGCCTAGTGCTGGTAGTGTTTTTAAAAGACCGCAAGGATATTTTGTGGGCAAGCTAATTGATGATTGTGGACTAAGAGGTTTTTGTATAGGTGGTGCTAAGATATCAGATAAGCATAGTGGATTTATTATTAATGCAGGTGGAGCTACTTGTAAGGATGTACTTGAATTAATTAACTATATTCAAAAAAATGTAAGTGAAAAGTTTAATGTAGAACTTGAACCTGAGCTAAGGATTATCGGAGATTTTTAATAAATTAGATTTTAACTGAATTAGGATACCAAGAAAAACAGGTCGTGTTTTATCGAAGGAATTCTAGCAAACAAGAAATTTGCAAACAATAGATGAAGATTTGAGGAGGTTAACAGCTTTCAAGAAGCAAATTCCTTGCAATAATTACATGTGAAGATTTGGAGGATACAAATGAGATTTGTAATAGTAACTGGCATGTCAGGGGCAGGAAAAAGTCTTGTAACAAAATATTTAGAGGATATTGGATTTTTTTGTGTTGATAATTTGCCACCTTCATTAATTCTTAAATTTGCCGAAATTAGTGCTCAGAGTGAAGGCAAAATGGAAAAAATAGCACTAGTTATAGATATTAGAGGCGGTGAACTGCTACATGATCTTTTCCCAGCACTTGATGAGATAAAGCAATCAGGTTTTTCATATGAAATATTGTTTTTAGAGGCTGCTGATGATGTTCTTGTTAAAAGATATAAAGAAAGTAGAAGGCAGCATCCCCTTTCCCAAGAGGGAAGATTATTGAAGGGAATAAGAGAGGAAC
>JAEWZA010000433.1 GCA_023395575.1 Bacillota bacterium | reverse complement strand
CCTCCTTTTAATTCAAATCGTATATCACAAAAACAATAAAATACTATTATTTATAATATCTTAATGTAAATCCAGCTTGCATAAACTTACTTGCTTCTAATACAAAGCTAAACACTAAATCTCCATCTTCAAATGTTTTCTCTCTAAGCAAATTGTCAATAGAAATAAGTGCAGCAGGAGGTCCTGCATAACCAATATTTTTTATTGCAGTATAAAACTTGTCTTCTGGAATACCAATCTGCACACATTCTTGAGTAATATTTTCAACAATGGCTTTTGACGGCATATTAACAACGAAATATTTCAGTTTAGAAAGATCTATTTGCTTTTTAGCAAGCATTCTCTTTAATGCTGTGAAGAATATGGTTTTTTTGTCTTTATCTAAAACTTGATCTGTAAATTCACTTATATAAAGCTGTCCTATATGATGATAGCAATTATCATATTCATCCATTGGGTTACTCCAATGATATGGATATTTATTTCCCATTGCGGACATCTTGTCTCCGCAAGACTCAATATATGTATCTTCCAAATAAAAACCATTCTTTTGCTCATCATCTGCGGATAAAACAAATGCTCCTGCTCCATCACACAAATACCATCTTAGAAAAATATCTTCTTTTTTGATCTTTTCTTGATTGTAGAATTCTGGTATAAAACACGAACTAACAACAATAGAAGAAACTACAAGAGCATTTTTGTACTCTCCTGTTCTCAACAATGCATCCGCTACCTTTATACCTTTATAAACTGATGTACAATTCGAATGAATATGTAACTCTCCACATAAGCCTATTCCTAGTTCTTCCTGTATCCTTGTTGACATAGGCGGAATCTGGTGAGAATATGCACCTCCATAAATCAACAGGTCAATATCTTTAGGCTCAATACCAGCTTGTTCAATAGCTTTCTTAGCAGCTTTTACTGACATTGATAAATTATCTTCATCAAAACTACGAGTTTTGTTATTGAAGGCATAATGACAATATTCAATGCCAAGCATTTCTTTCATAATAGGTTGGGTTCTTTTTACCCACTTTTGTATTTTTGTTGGTGCGTTCGTAAAAGGCCCAAGATAATCATTTATATCATCAAATTTGATAGGATCACCTGGAAGGTATGTACTTGTCCCCAGTAATTTTACATTTTTACCCATTTTTACTGTCTCCCTCTATTTATTGTTCGTTCGTATAACTTTTGTTAAACTCATTTATGTAATCAATAATATATTTCTTAGAATATACTAGTGATTTACTTAATATAAATTCCATTAATTTTTCACAATAAGTTAATACTTCTTTCTTATCAACTATATTATGTACTATTCCCATTTCATTTGCTTCTTGAGCTGTAATAGTATCACCGCTTAATACCAACTCCAGAGCTTTTCCAAAACCTATCAATTCCACATATCTTAAAGTTCCACTTAGTCCAGGTAGAAAGCCAAATGTGGATTCGGGTAAACCCAATATACTTCCTTTCCCACATATACGAATATGGGTATTGAGAACCAGTTCAAATCCCGACCCAATACACATCCCGTTTACTGCACTAATAACTGGAATACTAAGATTATTAAAAAAAGCAAAAGTTCTGCGGTCTTTAAGGTATCTTATTGGATATGCCAAAACATCTCCATTATCATCGAGTAACGTCTCTTTTGCATAGGTTTCCTTTAATTGTTCTACATCCGCACCTGAACTAAAGTGCCTACCATTACCTGATATAATAATCCCTTTTACTTTTGAGGTGGCTACATATTCACTAACAAGCAAACAAAACTCTTCTAAAAACTTCATTGAAGTTTTATTTGCAGGCGGATCATTAATTACAATATATCCAATATTATTTTTCTCTTCAAAATATACTTTACTTAAATCAATTCTCATATTGATTCCTCTTAACTGCTAAATTGCAAAATTGGTTTATTTCCTCTTCAAGTAACAATGATCGATCAGAATTTATACCATAACGTTTGTAATTATTAAAGCACTTAATTATAGCCCTTATCTGAAAGTCTGTCTTATCTCCAAATATCCTGTTTACGAATTTCTGAACCTCTTTTTCAAGATTACTCATATCTATTATCTGATTTATTAATCTTTCTGAAAGGGCTTTTTTAGAATTTATTGTAGTATCCAATAAAGAAGTATAAATTCTATCAGTTTCTTTTCCCATCAACAACTGGCACTGTTCTTCAAAATTAAAAACAATATCAGAATCCTTATTAGAAAACTGAATAGATAAGTCCCTCCCCCCCAAACGAATATGGCAAACCATTGATAATAGTAACACATCACCATAGCACTCATTATCCATTACTGCAATAGATAATATTGGCATGGACTGAAGCCAGTTATATAATTCAAATATTTGCTGCTGATTTAAATTAAAACTATTATCTTCATTCCTAAATACAAAAATAATAGCATTTATTCTTTCATCACTAATGCTTTCATTTATTAAATCTCTATTATTAAGCAGATCCATCGAGTTATTTATATACAAAAAAGCAGTAGTATTTAAAAATTCTAATTTTCCATTTTCTTTTATCATATTAACTCCCACAACTACTTTTTTATAAAATCATATAATTATTTAATACTGCACGAATATATTAAATCTTACAATTCTTCCACTCATTAAAACTGCTTTTGATAAATGAAGGAATTTCATGTACAATTCTATCTTCATTTAACATAATCATTTTAATTGTTGCCTTAACTATTCTTTCTCTGCTTTCTTCCCTAAATATATCCTGCTTTATTACTATATATTCTCCATCATAATACCATTTACTTTTTACAATTGCTTTGTCAAAGAGTCTTAATTCATTAACATATCGAATTCTAGTTTCAGTAACAACTGGATATAGCTTTAAATCTAGAACAATATCAATCCATTTTTTTTCGTTATATGTTTTCTCATGCATAAGTTTCCATCTTGCTGCTTCTAAATAGTTCAAGTAAACCGCATTGTTAACATGATTTAAAGAATCTAATTCATAGCCCCTAACCTCAAAAAAATAATCATGTTCCATTGATTGTTTTTCCTTTCCACTAGAGCAAGTACTTGATTAAATTAATAACATTTTCACATAACATTAAGCAAACTTTGAAAGTGTATATTAGTAACTTTGCTCAAAAGTACACTATTTTAGCACATCCACTTTCAGTCTAAATTATAGAGCAAAAAATTTAAACCTCAATTGAACTAAATAAAATATTTATTCTGAGGCTTTTTCCGCTCTAGTTTTTGCAATATTTTTTCTTAAAATTTCATACCTTTTTTTCATAAAAGCATCATGATTTGGAGCCAATAATTTCCAGTAATACATATGTACAAATCTATTAATACCAGCTAAATAATGAGGTTCTTCATATAGTACGCCATTTTCTTTCTGTATTAATTTCATGATACCCGTACCCTTCAACAAACCATTAGCACTTTCAAGTTCTATACACTCATTTGGTATAACTTTTACAACTCTAAGTCTATATTTAAATGGAGGTAATGAAAAATAGATAGTCCCTGTGCAGCCTACTTCCTGATATTTCTTGTCAAATTTAATCCAGAGAATTGGAAAGAGATTAAGCCATTTACAATACTTATCTGTATCATATATATGTTCAAAAATTTCTTCTTTAGTAGCGTCTTTAGTATCAAAAAACACAGAAGCATAAATACACTTTTCGGGTAAATCTTGTTTCTCAAATAACCCCTTGATTTTACTAAACATATGTCCACATCCTTATAAATTTCGTGCTAATTTGACAAACATATCTCCTTCTTTGTCCATTGCAAATTCATAATGATCATATAAAGAATTATTTATTGACTGAACAATATTAGTAACCTGTTGATGCGTCTTACAATAACTTAATTCTTTTATAAACTCTATCGCAAAGTTTAAATGTTCTTTGTTATTTACAACCTTATCTACTAATCCTATTGTAAGGGCTTCTTCTGAATTAACATTTCTTCCTGAAATAATCATTTCTAACGCCTTTGATTTGCCTATTATTCTAGGAAGTCGTATTGTTCCTGCT
>JAEWZA010000247.1 GCA_023395575.1 Bacillota bacterium | reverse complement strand
ATCCATAAAGCGGGCGCCTTTCACTAATTGTTTCCATTCCGCAGGACGTTCCCGTTCCGTTATTTGTGAAAAAGAGGAATGACTGATCAAGAGCATGACTCCCAGTAGAGCAAATTTAAAGAGGCTTCTTTCCATAAATATAATATTAGAATTGGTTTTAAATAGATTTACATGGCCAAAAGTAAAAGAATTACATGTAAAAGGAAAAGGAAAGAAAGTAAAAAGGTACGTAAACCTTTACGTAAACAGGGATTACAGCCATACAGATGCTTTTCATTTTCATCACGTTATTGTATGCGATTCGGTGACAACTACCTAAGTAGTTGGAAATTAAGAGAGAATATCTGGTAAAACAAAAGTCCTTGAACTTTAGCAGTTCAAGGACTTACCATTTTTATTGGTGGACCTGGAGGCTCTTTAACCTTTAACGCCACAAGATGTCATAATATATTTATCTATCTATATAACAAGCATTTTAGCACAAGCAGAACGCATTAATATACCTTAAAATATCAGATAATGGCACAAATCAGGGGACTAATTACACTTATTAGTCCCCTATATTTTATATCTTTGGAACAAAATAAAACGATATGGATATTAAGTACAACATTCGAACTTTTATAAAAGCTAATCGTCAAATCATGTGTCGTGTTCGTTGGAATAATGGCAGTAATGAAATAGGCTTTTTTATAGGTTATTACGGAGACCCAAACAAATGGGATAGCGCAAACCAATGCCCAATAAGAGGCACCACTCATGAGCACGACATTAAGAAAGTGTCTGCCAGCACAATAAACAGGGCTATTAGTGAATACAAAGCTGCAATTGAAGATTGTTTTAAATTCTATGAAGGGCAGTCTTATGTTCCTCAAAAAGAAGAACTGAAACTACTGGTAAACGATAAGCTAGGTAAAATTAAGCCTCAACACAAAGAAAGTAAGAACAAGGACTTCTTTCAATTGATGGATAATTATGTGACCACTACAAAATCAATAAAAGGCTGGACTGAAGCCGTAACAAAGAAGTTTGCCTCATTGAAAACCCTATTGTTGGAATTTGACAAAAAGCTCTCTTTTGATACACTAGATTTATCTAAGATGCTGGAACTCCGCAATTGGTTTATCAGACATGAATATAGAAATCGAACAACAAATAAATATTTCGGTTTCTTGTTTTGGTTCTTACGCTGGGCTGATAAAGAAGGATATCTAACACATCAGGATATACTCAAATTCAAAACCAACTTAAAAGTAATAGCTAAACCCGTTTCATATTTGACAATGGAGGAACTTCTATCTTTTTATCGATTTCAATTTCCGATAGCAAAACAATACCTAGACAGGGCAAGAGATATATTTTGCTTTATGGCTTTTACTTCTTTGCGAATTAGCGACCTAAAAGCTTTATGCTGGCACAATATAAAAAATGATATAATAGAAATTGTCACTGAAAAGACTGACGACCGCTTATTAATTAATTTGAATGAGTACGCAAAAGAATTATTGGCGAAATATCAAAGACTTCACTTACCAAACAATAAGGTGTTTCCAGCCGCCAGTAATCAGAAACTTAACGATTACCTAAAGGAAGCAGCTCAGCTGGCTGGATTAAACAAGGTTTGGTTGGATGAATATTATATAGGAACGACCAAAAAAGAAGAGACATATAAGTTCCATGAAATCATCTCCTGCCACGATGCAAGGCGTACATTTATTTGCTGTTCATTGGCAATGGGCATTTCTCCCGAAGTTGTGATGAAATGGACAGGACATAGCGATTATTCATCCATGAAGCCTTATATTGAAGTCGCTGATGAAACAAAAGCTGAAAGTATGGACAAATGGAACACAGATGGAAAGACTAATATCGTTGAGGCTGAACAGAAAGCTTTGAAAGTATTAAAGGAATTAGGATTAGGGAAAGAAGAAATTTTAACGCTAATAAATCAATTGTAAAATGGAACTTGAAGATATTCTTGAATATGTAGATATTAGCTTTTTGTCTTCTTGTCTGGAAGGGGATATTGAGCATATTTTCATTAATTATTATAGACGGAAGCAGGAAGAGCTAAAAGGATATGAAAGAGTGGAAGAACATAGCAATAAAACGTATGGAAAATTATTAGCAACTTCCGACCAAATGCGGAACAAAGCATTAAAGGCATTGGCAGGAGTAGAATACTTTACAATCAAGTCTAATTCTATCTCTATTCATTACAGACCCAAAGACACCATTCGCTGTGTTAAAATAGAAGCAGAGGGTATCGTTAAGCGTTTTGCGTCATATATGAATATCGACCTTTCAAGAGAGACCAAGTTAATCTCGGCTGATAATATAGAACAAGCAACAGCTTTTCTCATGAATGAGTTTAAAGAAAACACAGGGAGCTGTTTTGATAAAACCGAAGGCTGGTTCTCCTCTAATATGGGGAAATACGGAAAAGGGAAAAAGACCATCCTCAAAAGGTTTATTCAATATTTATATCCTTATTATAGGTTTTTGAAAGCTAAAAAACCGAACTGTACCGATGAAGAGCTTTACGACTATATCGCAGAACAGCTAGCTTTATCCGAATACGAACGTGCCTGCATGCGACCTTATTTTTCAGATAATAAATTTCCACCTCCACTAAAACTTATACCTTATACGATTTGATATAGTTTATAAAACCCTGATTAACAGCGTAATTTAACTTTGTTTGAAGCCTTTTTATATACATTTCTATAGTTGATTAATGCCCGCTATCTTTGCGTTATCAAAATGGTTCAGCGTACGGGAACTATTAATTATTAATTAACTTTTTTTAAAATTATAAATAAAATGAGTAACTACTCAGGTATAAAGTCATATTGATACTTCTCACTGTTCAAGAACAGCAAGAATAGCCTTGTATTTAGAATTTCCGTTTTTCTTAGCGGTTTCAGCAACGGAGTGGACGTTCATAAAAGTG
>JAEWZA010000369.1 GCA_023395575.1 Bacillota bacterium | reverse complement strand
GTTTTAATTCTTGTTTAGAGAATACCTATAAGGAATTGAAACCCCTGTTTTTATGCCTAAAGTGGAGGCAATTTCATGGTTTAGAGAATACCTATAAGGAATTGAAACAGTAATAATTTTAAATTCTTCTCTTAGAAACTCCGAGTTTAGAGAATACCTATAAGGAATTGAAACTTTTCCACTACAAGTTCCCTTGCTTCTTGTAATGTAAGTTTAGAGAATACCTATAAGGAATTGAAACTTTTTTCTTTTTGTTCTTGTACTGGCTTAATATATGTTTAGAGAATACCTATAAGGAATTGAAACAAGGATTCTGCAATTATATCACTAGCTTTTGCAAAACGTTTAGAGAATACCTATAAGGAATTGAAACAAAAACTTAATAATCCAGTTTCCAAACAAATCATAAGTTTAGAGAATACCTATAAGGAATTGAAACAAGGTTAGTTAATTTGTAGCTGTGGATATAATTGTGTTTAGAGAATACCTATAAGGAATTGAAACCTACTACTGGTATAGTAAGGTTTACGCAGATGTACGTTTAGAGAATACCTATAAGGAATTGAAACGAATTTCCATTCCGTATTCAGATAGCTTGAACTTCAGTTTAGAGAATACCTATAAGGAATTGAAACTAGTAATGTTCTAAAGGTAAATTAGCTATATCTTCGTTTAGAGAATACCTATAAGGAATTTAATCTAAACCTTCAGCAGCAAGTTTGCATAATGCGGACTATATGGTTTTGAGAATAAAAATTAAAACCAATAAATGGAAATTGAATATTTTACACTTGCAAAGGTATAGATAATAATAATATAATAAATACAAAACTAAATATTTACAAAATAGGGACTTAGTAGTAAAATAAATTGTAGAATCAGTAAATTATAAAAATACAACTAAGTATTAACATTTAAAATGTTTGTTTATAGATGTACTTTTAAAACGGAAGGAAGGATACCATGGCTGGAAAAACTAAAAATTATAGCGATGATTTTAAGAGGCAAATAGTAGCATTGAGAAAAATAGGAACGAAGGTATCAGATATAGCAAAAATATATGGAATTGCTAAATCCACTGTATCTAAGTGGTATAATGACTATTGCAGTTCCGATTTTTGTAAAGCTAAAGACAATCACAAGTATATAGAAAAAGAGCTGATGCGATTACATAAGCAAAGATTAGAGGAAAGTGATATTTTAAAGCAAGCAGCAAAGATAATTGGGCAAAATTAAAATTTATTTTAATAGAAATTGAACAAAAGTATTGATAAACTTAAAACCATATATTACAGAATACCTTTAAGGACTTGAAACGTAGTTAAATAAATTGTGATAACTAACTTAAATGGTTTAAAGAATACCTATAAGGAATTGAGCCCTATCTTGGAAATATGTCTGAAATACAAAAATTAATCCCAACCGCCAAATAATAACATAATATTAGATATTGTCATTGGTAATAGCATTATTTGGACTGATTTTAATATATTGTGGATAAATTTGTATAAAAATATATATATTGTATTTGTTACATATAATGAGATAAAATAATGTATATGCTGTTTAATTTTTGGAAACAAAGGAGAAAAATATGTATTGCAGATTAACCATTAGTAGCTCTGATAAAATTGTATTACCATTTCAGTATAATCACATAATTCAAGCATTGTTGTATAATTTTATTAATGATAAAGAGTATTCGAATTTTTTACATAACAATGGATATACACATAATAAGCGTAGTTTTAAGCTTTTTTCTTTTTCTAACATCATTACCAAGCCTTTAAAAATTGATAGAGAAACAAAAAAGTTTGTCTTTCCTGAAGAAATTTCAATTTACATATCATGTGTTGATTCTGAATTTCTTAAATACATATTTCAGAGTTTTGCTGTCAGCGAAAGAGAATTGCGAATCTATAACAATCTAGCACATATTTCAAATGTATTTTTCAGACAGGATATTCAAAATTATTCAGAGGAAATGGAGGTGAGAACCCTTTCACCGATAACGACCTACAGTACCTTATTTTCTGCTGACGGAAAAAAGAAAACGTACTATTACACACCTTTTGAAGAACAATTTTCAGAAAATATAAGAAAAAATTTATTAAAAAAATATTGTGCTTTTTATGATAAAGAGCCTAAGGATACGTCTTTTTCTATAAAGCCTTTAGGGAAAATAGCAGAAAGAATCATAATTTACAAAGGATTCGTTATTAAGGCCTATAGTGGTAATTTTAAAATATCAGGATCACAGGAATTAAAGAAAATGGCTTTTTCAAGCGGTATTGGAAGCAAGAATTCCCAAGGGTTCGGATTTGTTTTACCTAAAGATGAGGAGGTGCTTTAAATGGATATGCCGTCGCTGATTGCTGATATTGGCAGAAGCTCGGAAGGAGGAATTTATGACAAGCTTGGTAAGAGTATAAAGCTGATGTCAAAGGATTTGAAGAAGGACCTGATTAATGTATTTTTAGATTTTAATTTGGACAAGCAGTGTATTGAATTAGATATTCAGCCTTATTATTCTACCAGCGAAAAGGATTATAACTATTTTGGAAATAATAGTGCATCAAATGTGCAGTTTTACGCAGTTAGGGATGCTGCAAGTATTTTGTACAATTGGTTTGGTAAAAGCAGAGGTGTTTTGAAAAATTTATTTGATTCTCTTGAAGGTGGTCAATTGCATGAGTTGCTGAAACAATGTGAAAAAGCGGAGTTGTTCAACGTCAATGGACTAAATTGTGAAAAGATAATTCCTAGAAATAATGAAAGCTTTGAGGTGAAGGTTGTTAAAGAGGGAAAGGAAAAGGCTGTATATGTAAATGACGAGAAGTCATCTGCTGAAAAACTGTTTTTGGCCTATATTGGTGCCAGAAATGCAGAGAAAATATGTCTGGTTATTCCAAGGATTATCTATAATAATTCAAAACATGTTATATCAAATCACAAGGATTATTTGGAGCTTTGTGAAAAACAAATTCAGGGTCAATCAGAAGGAGCAAAATCAAACTATATATGCCATATATGTAATAAGGCATGTGATGATGTAAATACTGTGGCTTACAGCGGAAAGCTTGCTAGAAGCAGTATTAGCAAAGCCTTTGTTACAACTACTATAAATTATGCACCTAATTTTGATAAAAATAAATTTGACAGTGTATTCTCAATTTGTGGCACATGTGCAAGTTTGCTTAAATCTGGTGAAAATAAAGCAATGAGTGAAATGAAATCCAAAATAGCTGGTGAGGATGTTGTATTACTATTTGAAGGCTTGTATGAAAATATTGAATACAGCTGTTATCAAAGACTAAAAGAGAATATTGACATTGTTTTCAGACCAAAAGACTCTAAGGAATGGTTTGATGAACTAAAAGAAGAAATAAATGATGAACAAGAAGTAGAGAATTTTTATTTCAGTATAATTTTTTACAAAACAGATGGTAATTCTTGTGCTATTAAGAAAACTATTGAAAGTATCTCAAATGCTAAATTCATATACATTCAAAGGATTTTCGAGGAATGTAGACTGACAATGAGTCAATATCTAAGATATTTTAATCTTGGACATATTCAGAGGATTGTGCCTATCAGTACAGATAAAAAGGGAACACAGCTAAACATCAAGCGAGTGCTCAATTTACTAAGTGCTGTTATTCAAGGGGAACTAATTGATAAGAATGAAATTATGGAATTGGCATGTGAGGCTTTAGAAAAAGGTGTAATGCAATTAAAATCCTCTGAACTCAGAAACTACAGGAATCTTTACGGCCTTGAATTCTATTATAATGAGCAGAAAAAGAGCAAGGACTTTAGATTTACTGATAGATATATAAAAAAAATAGTAATGTCATATATATGCTTCTTCAAAAGCTTACAAAAGCTGAAAATACTAAATAAGGAGGTTTTTCAATTGGAAAATGCAGAACAGATCACAAGTGATTTGCCAGAGAGAATTGTAGAAATGGAGATGTTTTTGAATTCAAATGGATTTTCAAAAGAGGCAAAGGGTCTATTTTATCTAGGTACAATGATATATCAAATAGGTGTGGCACAAGCTAGAAGCAAACATACCCAAAAGCCTATACTTGATAAAATATCCTTTGGGGGCATGAATTCTAAGGATGTAGTTCAGCTGTATTTAGAGGTTATTGAAAAAACTAGACAGTATCAAAAGAATGTAAACTTATGGTGGTTTGAAAGACTTCAAAAGCAAATGCATTTGAATTTTGGAGATTTATCATCAGTTAAGCTGCTGAATGAAAAAGAAAATGTGTTTTACATAATGTCAGGCTACGCTTTTTGCGTTGATAGCTATAAAAAATCAAATACAGATTCTGAGGAGGAAACTGAAAATGATAGTAAACAATAGTGAATTTTTATTCTTGTTTGAGGGTACAATGACAAATCCAAATGGTGATCCAGACCAGGAAAATAAGCCTAGAATGGATTATGAAACAAAGACACTGTTAGTTAGTGATGTAAGAAGAAAGAGGGATTGCAGAGATTTTCTTGAGGAAAAAGGCTACGATATATTTGTCGCTACAATGAATGGTACTAAGGTTACTATGGACAAGAAGTTTGATACAGTGCTTAAAAAATATGATGCTGATGGTAAAGATGTACCGGAGGATAAAAAAATTGATGCAATACTTGACAATCATATTGATATGAGATTGTTTGGTAGTGCAATGGCGGTGGGTGGAATTACGAAAACTTTTACAGGACCTGTTCAGATTAGCTGGGGCTATTCTCTGCACCCTGTAGATTTAGTAAAATCAAGCTCTATAGTTACAATTATGAATGACGATAGCTCAACCTTCGGAAAAATGTACAAGGCTCATTACGCTTTGGTTGCTCATAGCGGAAGTGTCAATAAGTATGCTGCAAAGAAAACAAGAATGAGTGAAGAAGATTTAAGCATTTTCAGAAAATCTCTTGTCCAATCTATGATGAACAATTTAACTCACTCTAAGCAGGGACAGATACCTCTAATGTATCTTGAAGTGATTTATAACGAGAATTTTGATGGCTATCTAGGTGATTTGAGAAGGTTTGTAAAAGCTAAATACAATCCGGAAGCACCAATTAGAAGTGGAAATGACATAAAGGTTGACTTTTCAGCATTATCAGAAGAATTAAATTTGTTAAAGAAAAAGGGATACATCAAGGATGTAGTTCTATGGAAAAACAGTCAGTTTACAAATGTGACAGAATTGCCTGATGCAGTATCTGTTGATATGCTTGAGCAAATAAAAGCAGGACGGTGATTATATGAAAGTCCTATCCTTTGAGCTAAATGGCAAGATGGCTCATTTTAGAAAGTATTATTCTAATTCAACTGCATTATCCTATATGCTTCCACCTGTTGCTACAATAAAAGGTATGCTGGCTGGGTTGTTGGGATATGAGAGAGATACATATTATGAATTGTTCTCAAATAACTTATGTAAAATTGCTATTTGTGTTAATTCTCCAATAAAAAAAATGACACAGAGAATGAATTTGCTTAAGGTTGAGAGAATAAGCCATTTAAATGGTTCTGCTGCTAATAGGACACAGAATGATACTGAGTTTATTATACCTAAGGACATCAGAACTGGGCATGTAAGCTATAAAATTATATTTTGGCACAAGAATGATTCTGTTATAGATGAGCTATCAAAGCTTTTGTGTAATGATACTGGGGTTTACTCAAGCAAAGGTATTTGTATGGCATTAGGTAGTGCGCAATGCCTTGGTTGGATTCAAAATGCTAAGGTAGTTGAGGCTGAGGAACATAAAAGTACTGGAGAGATGCTGAAAATATTTGGGGCAATAAATATTGAGCATTTGAAGAGCTTAGAGGTTCCAGAATTATATGAATTTTCAGTTATAAAAGAGGAAAGCATTACTGATTTTGATGAAAATAGGTTTATTACGGCAGATTCAAAGAAAAAGTTACTGGTGAACCTGTTAGATACACCTGTTTCAGCAGTATTACACAATGGAATAGATTATATTTCTGTAGAAAACAAAAGCTATTTATTTGTGAAATGAGTGTCTATATACTGCATGTATTTTTGACCATAAAAAACAATCAAGCAGAAGATTAATACGGTTAGTAAATATATGCAGTGTGTAGTTTTTTACTCAAGCCGTAGCAATTTTAATTATTTCAATATGAGGTGGTTATATGCTGTATGCACATTTTGACAGAGACAAAAAAGAGGGACAAATATTATATGACCATTTAAAAAATGTATCTGATTTGATGACAGAGAGGTTGTGCTATCTGTCCTTTGAAGGAATACCCAACGAGGATTTGAAAAGACTTCTGACATTAGTGGGAAAATATCATGACTTGGGGAAAGCTACTACTTATTTTCAAAAATATTTGACTAAAGGTGTAGAAAATGAGTTGAAGTCACATTCATTTTTATCCTCTTCTGTCTTTGTTAAAATGTGTGAAGACAGCTTTTCTAAGGAGTTAATTTACTTAGGATTTATTGCTATTTATAATCATCATGGAAGCTTAAGTACATACTTTGAGAGTATCAATTGGAATGACTTAATAAAACAATATCAAAATTTTAATACGACAGTAAAAGAGAATTCATTTAAAATGGATTATCTTGATACTGATAGGGCTGAGCTTGAAGTGATTGGTATTGAAGAAGTAATTAAATACAAGAAGAGAATGACTAATATTAGACGGAGAACGCCTCTTCACTTTTTTGTACTTCAATACATTTTTTCTTCTCTCATTTGCTTTGACAAACTGGATTCTGCTGGGATTAATCGAAAAAAGCAGGAAGAACTTCCTACAATTGCTGCTTTGGATGAACATATTTTAAAGAAATCTAAGGGTCGGCAAAGTAATATGCAAAATCAGCGAAATGAGATAAAGTGTCAAGTACTTGAAACAATAGACAGACTTACTGATGAGGAACTTAAAAACAATAGAATATTTACTTTTACTGCACCTACAGGAGCTGGTAAAACTCTTACAAGTGCTGCTGCGGAACTAAGACTTTCTGAAAGATTAAAGGGAATATATGGAACAGAACCCAATATAATTGTAGCAATTCCTTTTGTAAATATCCTTGAGCAGACGAAGGAAGACTATAACAGTATTTTCAAAAATGTTCTCATCCACCATTCCTTGAGTAATTTAAAAGAGTACAGTGAATCAGATATGACTAATCTGCATGAAAAGGAGTTACTTACAGATACATGGGAAAGCAATGTTATAATGACTACCTTTGTGCAATTTTTTGAAAGCATTCTTACTGCGAAAAATAACAGGCTTATGAAGCTCAATAAAATGTCGGGAAGTATAGTGGTTTTGGATGAAATTCAGTCACTTCCTCCTCAATATTATCCCTTAATAGGGGCTGTAATTAAAAAAATATCTGATTACTATGGTGTTTGGTTTATTCTAATGACTGCTACTCAGCCTAAAATAATTGATTATGCTAATATGCTTCTTGATGATAGCAAAATGTCAGCAATTGAGCTGCTTCAGGATGGAAAACGATATTTTATGGAATTAGAAAGAACAATGCTGATACCTTGCTTCGACAAGCTGTATGAAATTGATGATATCGTTGAACTGATTCATAAAACCAAGCCATGCTATAAGAATGCCCTTGTTGTTGTAAATACAATAGCATCCAGCATCGAATTGTATGATAAATTAATCCAAGAAGGACATAGGGTACTGTATTTATCTACAAACTTAATCAGCGTGGACAGAAAAGAAGTTATTAAAGATTGTCAGAAGTTGATAGAGGATAGAGTACCTTTTATTCTTGTATCTACACAGACTATAGAAGCAGGGGTTGATTTGGATTTTGATATAGGGTATAGAGACCTTGCTCCCCTTGAATCAATTATTCAGGTTGCAGGAAGAGTGAACAGAAATGGCAAAAAGGTGTCTCATAGCCCAGTCTATATTTTTGAAAGCGGTAAGGGTAGCCAAATTTACAAGTTATATAGAATTGATAAAACTAAAAAGTATTTGAGCAGAAATATACCAGAAAATGAATATGTAAATTTGGTTGACAGCTATTATTCTGAAATGCTTGAGGATAAATCCTATGATAGAGATATTTGGGAGGCGGTTCAGACACTTAATTATGAAGATATTTCGAAATTCAAGCTTATTGATGAGCAGAATATACGTGATGTAATTATTGAAAAGGATGATATTATAACAAAAGCTTTAGAAGATTACTGCGCTTTGAGAAAAGAATATTCAAAAAGTAAAAGCTATGAAACTCGAGACAAAATTAAGCAGAAAACCAAGTTGATAAACCAATATACAGTGAAAGTTAGAACTAAAAAATTGGTTAAAAATATGCCTTGGCAGTTTAATGAAATTTACGCATATATGGATGCGCCGTATTTAATTGTTCCCAAACCTAATGTTTCCCAGTTTTATAATTGTACAGGCTTTATATCTGAAAATAATGATGCATTTTTTTATTAGTAGATTTATTAGTAGTTTCATTTTTAAAAGGAAAATTTTTTATGTGGGATTAATGCATGTGTTCTGTTTGGAGGTGATTTTGTGGAGGTTAATGGAACATTAATTTGGTATTATAATATCTGCAAAAGAGAAGTATGGCTTATGTCAAGAAATATAGTGCCCGATCAGCATAATGAAAATATTGATTTGGGCAAATTTTTACATGAGAGTTCATTTTCACGAAAGAAAAAAGAGATAAGTTTTGGGTTTGTAAAATTTGATGTAATTCTTGATACAAAAGATAAATTGATAATAGGTGAAACGAAAAAATCATCAAAGTATGAAGCAGCTTCTAAATGGCAGATGATGTTCTATTTAAAAACTCTTAAAGATGCAGGTATAAATGCTGAAGGCGTTATGCTTTATCCTGAGGAAAAGCGGCGTGATGAGGTAATGCTGGATGATTCTAGTATTCAAGCTCTGAATGATATGATTTTGGATATTAACTCTATTATAGAGAAGGAAGAGCCTCCTAAGGCTGAAAGATGTAAATACTGTAAAAACTGCGGTTATTTAGAATATTGCTATGCATAGGGCGGTGATTAATATTGAAAAAGGATATTTATATTTTTAATGGTGGAAAGCTTGTTAGAAAGGACAATACATTGCTTTTTGAAAGTGTTGAGGGTAAAAAGTATATTCCTGTAAATAATGTTGAGAGTATATATGTTTTTGGCGAGGTAGATATAAATAAAAGCTTGCTGGAATTTTTATGTACCAATGAAATTGTTCTGCATTTTTATAATTATTATGAGTATTATATTGGAAGCTTTTATCCAAGAGAATGTCTCAATTCAGGGTTTGTTACACTAAGACAGAGCGAGTTTTATATTGATTATAATAAGAGATTATTTATTGCAAAGCAGTTTATTGATGGAAGTGCAAAAAATATAATTCAAGTTCTCAGATATTATAATAGTAGAAGTGTTGATTTGTCACAGGAAATAGAAGAAATACTTCAAATGCTGGATTTACTAAGTAGTCAGGAAACCATTGAACAGGCAATGGCAATAGAAGGTAATATACGAGAAAAATACTATAAGTGCTTCAATAAAATAATTAACGATAAAGCATTTACTTATACCAGTAGAACTAAGCGACCTCCAAAAGACAAAATTAACAGCTTAATCAGCTTTGGAAATTCAATGCTTTATACTATTGTATTGTCCCAAATATATCAAACAAATTTGGATCCGAGAATAGGTTACCTGCATACCACAAATAATAGAAGGTTTTCATTAAATTTAGATTTGGCTGAAATTTTTAAACCTATTATAGTTGACCGGACTATTTTCAGTGTTATAAATAAAAAAATAATTACTGCAAAGGATTTTAACAAGGATTTAGGAGGCATTATATTGAAGGATGAAGGTAGAATGAAGTTTGTGAAAGAATTTAACGATAAACTAGAAACTACTATAAAACACCCTTCTCTAGAGAATAAGGTTTCATACAAAAGGCTTATAAGATTAGAGGCATACAAGCTTCAGAAGCACATTACAGAAGGAGAGGTTTATGAACCTTTTATAGCGAGGTGGTAGAGTGTTCGTTATTTTAGTATATGATTTTGGTGAAAAGCGAGTAGGCAAAGCATTAAAAATATGTAGAAAATACTTGACTTGGGTTCAAAATTCAGTTTTCGAAGGGGAAATTACAGAGGGTAACCTTAAAAAATTAAAAATAGAACTGACAAAAAAGATGGAGAAATCAGAGGACTCAATAATCTTGTATTCTTTTTCAAATAATAGATATACTCATAAAGAAATAATTGGTTTAGAAAAAAATGTTCCAACAGTTTTTCTGTGATGTCGATAGGTAATAGTGTAAAAAACATGGGGGGTCGACAGCACGTTAAAATTACTGAAAAGCCTGAAATTAAAGAATATGTTAAAAACACTTGATAAACTTTGGATTATACTGTAAATTATAGTAGTAAGCTCAAAGGGTTGCTTTTAGTGACTTTTGTGACTAATAAAAATGGGTTTAGAGAATACCTATAAGGAATTGAAACAACTATATCAAATGATAAAAGGAGTATATGAACTATAGTTTAGAGAATACCTATAAGGAATTGAAACTATTTCTATTCACGCAAATGCTATGACTGGATCATGGTTTAGAGAATACCTATAAGGAATTGAAACTATCAAATTATGAACCTAGAGCTGAAGTGAAAGAAGGTTTAGAGAATACCTATAAGGAATTGAAACATAGATACTAACATAGGTAAGGAAAACTGGAAGGAAGTTTAGAGAATACCTATAAGGAATTGAAACCTGCACTTGTATACGGTTTATCTGGTACATGCTTAGCGTTTAGAGAATACCTATAAGGAATTGAAACTGCCTAATCGCCGAGAACGTTCAGCCAGAGCTTCGTGTTTAGAGAATACCTATAAGGAATTGAAACTTTAAAATAATCGGTACATACAAAAGAATACAGCCAAGTTTAGAGA
>JAEWZA010000284.1 GCA_023395575.1 Bacillota bacterium | reverse complement strand
GGTCCGGGGTTCGAGTCCCTGAAGGCCCACCAAAAAGAACACGCATTGCGTGTTCTTTTTTTGAAAAATTAGATTCTATAATGAATATTGGGGTAATGTGAAAACCTAGGTTTCAACTGTGAAAGTTTCGTTATTTTACTTTATTAATGAACTCCAAACTCTGCTCTTCATCTTGTAAATCAATACTTGTTTTGCTCATGGCAGGAATGTTTGCATTTATTCCAAAAATATCTCTTCCCAAAATATTAGTTGAAATAGGTTTTTCAATATCATTTACTTTAGTACTTCTGCGGTTAGGTTGCATATGTTTACACCTTTCTATTAAATTTCATGTAGAAATTTTGTACTATACATTTTTTATAGCTTATGTTCAGTATTTATTCTTAGATATATTGTTTTAAAAGTTGATTAATTAGTATTATTATGTGTATAATTTACTTTGATAATACAAATACCATAAAATTGATAAATATTTACTAGCTAATTTATTTAATCGGTTATAAATTTGGAGGATAGTTTTGAAATTAATTTTAAAGGGCAGATTAAAGTTGTTGGCAGAAAAGGTGCCAAAATGTAATGTAGCTGCTGATATAGGTACTGATCATGCATATATACCAATTTACTTAATACAACAAGGAGTTTGCAAAAAGGCTATTGCCTCTGATGTGAAAATTGGACCAGTTAAAGTAGCAGAAAAGAATATAAGTTTATATAAAATGAGTAACCAAATAGAAACCAGGCTGGGAAGCGGTCTTGACACCATTTGTGAAAAGGAAGCTGATACTATAATTATTGCAGGTATGGGTGGAACCCTTTTATCGGAGCTGTTAGAAGCTAATGCTAAAAAAGCTTGTGCTGCAACTTCATTAATATTGCAGCCAATGAATGATTTAGATGTGGTGCGGAAGTGGTTATTTGAACACAAGTTTGACATTTATGATGAGGAATTGGCAGACGAAGGTGAAAAGGTATACTGTGTAATATCTGCTAAATATGATGGCAATGATAGGCATTGTGAGGAGTTTCATTTGCATGTGGGTGAAAAGCTAATAAATAAAGATGATCCTTTATTGTCAAAATATTGTGAAATAAAGGTAAGGCAGATTGATAGAGTATTAGGACAATTAGAGGACATGGAGGATAATAGCAGGCTTCAAAGCTATTATGCTGGATTAAAGAAGGATTATATGAGCTTAATTGAGAAAATAAAATTGAAGGAACAAAAAGTATAGAATTTAATTCAAAAAACTATACAAACAAAATGGAACCAAAGGAGCAATTATATAATATGAATGTAGGAGAAGCACTTAATTATATTAATGAGCTTGCACCATTTAAGTATGCTGAGGTATGGGATAATGTAGGCCTGATGCTTGGGAGCCGAAAAAGTGAAGTAACAAAGATTATGGTTTGTATGGATGCCACTTTAAAGACCATTCAGGAAGCAATAGACAGTGGTGTGGACCTCATAGTATCTCATCATCCATTTTTGTTTTCAAAGCTAAAATCGGTGGATTTTGACTCAATGACGGGGCAAAGGATATTAGCCCTTATTCAAAATAATATTAATGTTATTAGTGCACACACCAATTTAGATGTGGCAGTTGGTGGAGTTAATGATACTTTTGCTGAAGCAGTGGGCTTAACAGAATGTGATAAATTAAAGACATATATTCCTGAAGGTCTTGAGGTTGATTTGGGCTTGGGAAAGGTAGGAAAGCTGTCAAATGAATTATCCTTTGATCAATTTGTAAGTCAAATTAAGAAAAATCTTGCTATACAAAATTTAAGAATAATTGGAGCTCAGCCTAAAACTGTAAAAAAAGTGGCTACCTTCTGTGGCAGCTTTGATGGTGATTTGGAAAGCGTTAAGCGCCACGGTGTTGATTTATTAGTTACAGGAGATATAAAGTACCATACAGCACTAGATGCCAGGGAAATTGGCTTATGCATTCTCGATGTAGGGCATTTTGCTTCCGAGCGACTTATTGTAGCTAGGCTTAAAAAGCTTTTGGAAAATAGATTTGACAAGGTAGAAATAGTATACAGTTCACTGGAAGAAGATCCATTTATTTTTACTTGACTATTAATATCCGAACATCTATAATAAGGTGGCTGATAAATATAACGAAAAACGTAAATATGGGTTGAGATTAGTCTTGAGCCCAAACTATTTTAGTAAATCAACTTTCGCGCATAAATTTTATTGGTGTGGGAGACTTATTAATGGTATGATGCCAAATTAATAACAAGCAATTATTTGTAGTTTATCAGTAGTATTTTAATAAATTTTTGAAATTAAAAATTAAATATTATATGAGTAAGCCAGATGATCGCAGATACAGCTTGAAAAGGCGTAGATGAGGAAAGTCCGGGCTCCATAGGGCAATGGTGCCGGGTAACTCCCGGTAAAGGTGACTTTAAGGAAAGTGCAACAGAGATATACCGCCAAGCTAACTATTTAAGCTGAACAGAGTTTTAATTTTTCAGTTTAAATAGTTAGTATTGGTAAGGATGGAAAGGCGAGGTAAGAGCTCACCAGCGACTTGGCGACTTGTCGGCTATGTAAACCCCACCTGGAGCAACGCCGTGGAGGGACGCAATGACTGCCCGTCAGTCCCGTGGAGGCGGCTTGAGCTGTACAGAAATGTATGGCCTAGATAGATGATCGTCTAATACAGAACCCGGCTTATAGACTTACTCATTATATATACCAGAAACACTCGCTTACATGGCGGGTGTTTTTGTGTTATGGGCTTTAGCCTGTTGAGCATAAAGCGAGTTTCTCGGCAGAGAAATGAGCCATGCGAAACAATAAACCACCCGCTATGCGGGTGCGCGAAAGATGTTATACAAAAAAATCACCTTTCCGTTAA
>JAEWZA010000283.1 GCA_023395575.1 Bacillota bacterium | reverse complement strand
CTAATACCTTGCGCTCTTGCATTGCTTTAATCAATACTTCTCTATTTGTATCGACATTGTGTTCTGCAATATTTACATTATCTTTTTGTTTAACAATTTTTTCTTTCATTAATGAAAAATAATTATTATATAATCTTACTCTATATACTGGTATTCCTTCATCAACCTCTTCAGTTAAGCTGTTAATTGATGCATCATTCTCATTCTTCAGTTCCTCAAGATAAACCTTCTGATTTTCAAGCTCCTTTGTGGCACGAGCCAGATTATTCTTGGCATTATCTTCCATCTGTGTTTTTAGTTTTAAAACAGATTCTAATCTGAATGCAAACTTATGCATTACCTCTTAGCCTCCTAAAACTTATTTGAGCAAGTTTAAAACATTATCTCTCACTTCATCAAAGGACACTTTTTGTCCTGTTTCCTGCTGTAAAAATTCAGTTATTGCATCATTATATTTAATAGCATAGTCAATTTTTTCACTGCTACCCTTTGTATATGCACCGATATTTATCATATCCTCAGATTCCTTGTAAATTGCCATGGTTTTTTTGATGTCCGATGCACACTTTTTTTGTTCTTTATCTATAATGTCACCCATTACCCTACTTACACTTGCTAAAACATCTATTGCAGGATAATGATTCTTATTAGCTAATGCTCTGGACAAAACAATATGTCCATCTAATATACCTCTTGCGGTATCTGTAACAGGCTCCGTCAAGTCATCACCATCTACCAAAACGGTATATAATCCTGTAATTGAACCATTTTCATCTGTACCCGCTCTTTCCAATAACTTTGGAAAAACTGAAAACACTGACGGAGTATATCCACGGGATACAGGAGGTTCACCAATAGAAAGTCCAACTTCCCTTTGTGCCATTGCATATCTGGTAAGTGAATCCATCAAAAGCAAAACATCCTTACCACTATCTCTGAAATACTCGGCAATGGCTGTTGCAACTAAAGCGCCTTTTAGTCTTACAAGTGCAGGTTGGTCTGATGTTGCAACAATTACTACTGATCTAGCTAAACCTTCCTCTGATAAATCTTTTTCTATAAATTCTCGTACTTCTCTTCCACGCTCACCTATAAGAGCAATTACGTTTATATCAGCCTTTGTATTTCTAGCAATCATTCCCATCAAGGTACTCTTACCAACACCACTACCAGCAAATATACCAACCCTCTGACCTTTACCCACTGTTAGCAATCCATCAATTGCCTTAACTCCAAGAGAAAGCGGTTCTGAAATCCTTTTTCTTGTCATAGGATTTGGTGGTTTGTTCATTGTTGGATAGTTAGCTTTTGTATTTATAGGACCTTTTCCATCCATAGGACTTCCTAAACCATCAAGTACCCTTCCAACCAATTCTGGTCCAACTGCTACAGACAGAATCTCGCCATTTGCTGAAACTATACTACCAGGGGAAATACCAGTCATTTCACCTAATGGCATAAGCAACACTTTATCATCCTTAAAGCCAACAACTTCTGCTTTAATTGGTTCACCTTTTAAAACCTGAATATTGCATAAATCTCCAATACTTGCTTGTGGCCCATCAGACTCTATAGTTAATCCAACAACTTTAGATACCTTGCCAATATACTCTATATAATCTTTTGATTGTAATTTATATTGATACTTATTAAGGTCTATCATTAATTTTCGACCTCCTGCACTACTGATGCAATAATTATTTATAAAACATAAGGTACACATATAAGCGTACCTTAATCAATTTTCTCACCTAAAATGCTTCTAAAATCATTCTCAATCTTTTCCAATTTGGTATCAGCACTAGCATCAATACTCCCAAGTGAAGTATCAATTATGCAACCACCATCTTTTAAAGACAAGTCTTTTTTTATTTCAGTTTCTTCAGATCTTTCCAGCATTGAAAAAAGCTCATCTTTATTTTCATTTACATAATCAAAATCCTGTTCATTAAGTCTTAAAACTGCCTTACGATCTTTTGAACACTTTTCAAAAGCATCTTTAACTAAAAGTAAGATGTTTTGCTTGCACTCTAACTCTTTGCTGATAACTTTCTTTGCAATTTCTAGAATAGTATTTACAGCATCTGACTCCAAAGAATCCAAAACATTTTTATACTCCATACCGGCTTGTTCTTTAATGCTTTGGGCCTCTTCAATCAATTGCTCATACTCCTGCTTTGCCTGAGCAATACCTTCATTATATCCTTCTTCTCTTGCCTCATTAGTTACTTTACTTATTAGTTCTTCTATCTCAAGGTTTGCCTTAGAAATAATATCTTTTGCCTCAAGAAGAGCTTCTTTAACAATAAAATCTGCTTCTGTCTTTGCCTTGTTAACTATTTCCTCTCCAATTGCCTTATAGTCAATATCCTCAACCTCTTCCAGCTGCTCTTGTTCTAAATTCTTTACTCTAACAACCGGTGGTTGATACGTTATTGGATTTAAAATTTGAAAAGGCATACCAACATTAACTTGATGATTTTTGAATATTTTATTATTAGACAATTATTTCATCTCCTCCACCTCTGGAAATAACTATCTCACCAGCATCTTCCAGTTTACGTATTATGTTAACAATCTTCTGCTGGGCTTCTTCAACATCCTTAAGTCTAACAGGTCCCATAAATTCCAGATCCTCTTTTATCATTTCACTTAGACGCTTAGACATATTTGAGAAAATAAGTCTCTGAACATCATCCGTTGCGCCTTTAAGAGCAACTGCAAGCTGGTTATTATCAACTTCTCTAAGAAATCTTTGTATAGATCTTCCGTCAAGAGTAAGAATATCTTCAAATACAAACATACGCCTTTTAATTTCTTCAGCTAAATCAGTATCTTCAATTTCTAATGTTTCCATAATAAACTTTTCTGTACCTCTGTCAACAGAATTAAGGATATCAACAATTGACTGAACTCCTCCAGCTGCAGTATAATCCTCTGTAACCAATGAAGAAAGCTTCTTTTCTAGAATACGCTCAACTTCTTTAATTACATCTGGTGATGTTCTATCCATAGTTGCTATTCTTCTCGCAACATCAGCTTGTTTATCTTGTGGTAATGCCGAAAGTACTACAGATGCTTGATGCGGTTTTAAATATGATAAAATTAAAGCAATTGTCTGTGGATGTTCACCTTGAATAAAATTTAAAAGCTGAGTAGGGTCAGTCTTACGAACGAAGTCGAAAGGCCTAACTTGTAATGAAACAGTCAGCTTATTTATAATATCAATCGCCTTTTGTGAGCCAAGCGCCTTCTCTAGAATATCCTTTGCGTAGCCTATACCACCTTCGGCAATATAATCCTGAGCGAGACAGATTTGATAGAATTCATCTAGAACTCTTTCTTTCTCCTCTGGACTAACTGATCTAATATTAGCTATCTCAAGGGTTAATTGTTCTATTTCCTCTTCTTTTAAATGTTTAAAAATTTCAGCTGACTTATCAGGACCTAAGGAAATAAGCAACATAGCTGCTTTCTCTCTTCCACTGTATTCAGTCTTTGAACTAGCTCTAGTCAAGCTCTTCACCCCACAAAAATATTATGTCTACTTTTAAATATCTAACTCCACAAACTCAACTTATTCATAGTCATCTGTTAACCAATTTCTAAGCAATTGAGCAACAGCATCTGGTTTTTGCTTTACGAACTTCTCTAACTGCTTTTTAACCTCTGATCTTTCTTCTGTATCTATTTCAGGAACTGGCTCTTGTCTCATATCATTAATATTGTATTTTGGCGAAATTGTCTCATCGATACCAGCAAAAACTGGCTCTGGTACTGCTCGTTTGCTTTTCCTTGGTATTGCAATAATAACTAATGCAATTAGCATTAATAGTAGCAATGCTAATAAACCATACTCTGCTAGCAAACCTTGTATTACTTCAGCTGTCGTTGGAATTACTTCGACATTTGGCTGTACCTTTAATTTTGTAACTGCAATATTTTCAACAGGTATACCAGTTGCTTTACTTGCAAGCTCCTGCACCTGAGCTATTAACTCATCTGTTAATTTTGTATCATCAGCAACCCTATTTCCATATAACAAAGTTACAGCAGCAGTGGTTTTTTCTGGAATAACTTCTCCCAATGACTTTTCACTCTGCTTTTCAAACTGGTTATAGGTATAAGTCTCTTTAATATCTGACTTTTTATAGGATTCAGCATCAGTAGAACCATTCGGATAGGTTGGTACAGTTCCTGGATTTGCATCCATACCAACTGTTCCTCCCGAAGTCCCATTAGTGAGTTCCTCTTTGAGTTCATCTTTTGTCAAGAGCGCTCCGGAATCCATATCATTTGGGTTTGAATATTCTTTTGATGATTGAGTCAATGTGTCAAAATCGAGTATCGGATTTACAACAACTTTAGCTGTATCAAAGCTATCAAATTGTTGACCGTTGAGCACATTTCTTAGATTTTTTTCAAGATCTGTTTTTACTTTTAATTTCATTTCGTATTTTGTGGATGTTCTATCCATAGTGTTATCTGTTTCTGAGTTCAAAGGATTACCTTCTTCATCTATAACAGTAACATTTGAAGGATCAAGTCCCTCGACACTACTAGCAACTACTTTTACAATACTTTCAGCTTGTTTAGGAGTAATCTCTCCACTTCGGGTAATAACAACAGAAGCCTTTGCGTCTTTATTACTATTAGAATCTATAAATAGAGTATCTTCTGGTACAGTTATTGTAACACTAGCATCCTTAACATTTTGAATAAGCTTAAGCTGTCTGGCAATATCTGACTCATCAAGTTCTTGCCATATGTGCTTCTTATCACTTTCAGTTGTATTTATTTTTATATTGCCGAGAGCATCTGCAAATGTTAACCCATTTTTGGGGTAACCAGCAGTAGCCAATTCTAAATGGGCATTATCGCTGTCTTTTACATCAACAATTATACCCGATTTATTGTCAGTCAGCTTATATGCGATTCCTTTTTCTTTTAAAACTTTCTGCATCTCAGCAATATCTGTCGAATTAGCATTTTCAATTACTGTAGTATAAGTTGGTTTTGTTAGTAAATATAGTCCCAAACCAACAGCAACTGTAACAATACCTACCGTTATATATATTCTGACTTTTTGAGATTTCTCCAAACCCTTCCAAAAGTCAATTATCGGTTTAAGTAAATTAGATAAGAATTCTGGCAAAACTACCACCCCATATTGTATTAATTTATCTTTAGTACAGTATTTAACCCCTTTGTCAATCATAACACTGTAATAAAAAAGTCAATTGTAAAAGCTTTGCTTCTTGCTATATCTGCATTCTCATGATTTCTGTATATGCATCCATTATTTTATTTCTTATTGACATAGTGAATTGCAAAGCTATACTTGCTTTCTCACCAGCAATTAATACCTCAGGAATATTATCTGTTTTTCCTAATGCAAAATCTTCTTTTAATTGAGCTGCCTGATTTTCCATGTCAGTAACCTTCATAAGAGCCGAGTTTAAATATTCACCAAAGCTAACTTCAGTTGAATTAGCCTTGTCAACAGCGCTACTTATTCCGATGTTGTCTGGTATTAACTGTTTTATCTGCGAAACACCATCAATAGCCATAATACCCTCCCACGCCCCATTTAGGCACAAAATGATGAAACTATAGTGTAGAGCCCTACATTGAACTGAAAACCACTTTCAAGCTACCCAATAATATTAGCTTGTTATAACTATTTCAAATTCCTAATACTTACTTACCTATTTCTAATGCTTTCATTGCCATAGATTTTGTAGCATTTATTGAAGTAACATTAGCTTCGTATGATCTTGTTGCTGAAATCATATTTACCATTTCTGTAACAACATCTACATTTGGCATATTTACATAACCTTCTTCATCAGCATCAGGATGCCCAGGCTCATATACCTTTTTAAACTCTGAAGTATCTTCGACAATCTTCGTCACTCGAACACCCTGACCATTTGACAATTTGTCACTGGCAGATGCCAATACATCAGAAAAAGAACCTGCTCGCTCCTCAAATAATACATCTTTTCTTCTATAAGGAGTTCCATCCTCTGTTCTAGTTGTGTTTACATTTGCAATGTTTTGAGAAATAATATCCATTCTAACTCTTTGGGCAGTTAATCCTGAAGCCCCAATATCAAGTGAACCAAAGAAACCCATTATTTATCATTTCCCTTCTCTAATAACATTTTTTATCTTACTGAAGTTACTATTTATTAACTGTATTAAAGCATTATACTTAATTGTGTTCTTCGCTAAATAAGACATTTCACTGTCAATATCAACATTGTTTCCATCAATTCGCATTTTGTTATCCGAGTTATCCTCTATAATAGTAGGCTGAACATCGTCCACATCATTCATATTGGCTCTATTTAATGAGTCAGCAAAATATTGTTCAAATGCAACATCTTTTCTCTTATAGTTGGGAGTGTCTACATTTGCTATGTTCTGTGAAATAGTATCATTTCTAGCTAGAGATGCATTAAGCGCTTTCTCCATTATATTACTCTTTCCATATAAACCCTGAATCAAATCAATCACGCTCCTATAAGAAGTAAATGTGCAACCACATATTATTAGATAAATTTTAGCATACTAAAAATAAAAAAACAACAAATTAAGTTGAGAATAGGCGATAATAGGACTAATTACTCACTATTTTTCATAATTATTGTAAATTCGCCCCACTAGTTCTAGAGATTTTTGTGCTATTTGAGAATTTCTTTTCCTTTTATCTCTAATGCTAGTATCTGCGCCAATGAATAATCCAAAATTAACATTCATAGGTTGAAAATTTTTCACGCTGGAATCAGAAATATAATTGCTTAATGCGCCAATAGAAGTGTTAGCTGGGAAAACTATTTTTTCCTTATTAAGACATTTTGAGCAAGCATTTATTCCAGCGACAAAGCCTGAAGCTGTTGATTCAATATAACCTTCTACTCCTGTAATTTGACCAGCAAAATAAATAGAATCACTATTTTTTAGTTTAAATGTGTTGTCTAATAGTCTTGGTGAATTTATATAAGTATTTCTATGCATTACGCCATATCTTACAAATTCAGCATTTTCCAAACCAGGAATCATGCTAAAAACTCTTTTTTGTTCGGGCCACTTCAAATGAGTTTGAAATCCTACTATATTATATAATGTGGCATTTTTATTATCCTGTCTGAGTTGAAC
>JAEWZA010000253.1 GCA_023395575.1 Bacillota bacterium | reverse complement strand
CAAAACTGGCAATAATAAAAATATCAAGTTAATACAGAACAATATTCTGTAAACTATATTAAATTCTAATTGCTTGCTAAAGAAGGAATAGAGCAACAACAATACACAGAATTATTTACACTCCCGTATTTTTGCCGTAAAACCGACACGATGTCGGTTTTAGCATACAATGAACCATGGATGGTGAATGTATGCGACGGCTAAAACGCTGAGATGAGCCATTACTAAATCATGCAATTATTTTGGCAACAAACCATTGATAATTCTACCGCACCAATAGTTTTTATATGCGAAGTTTGAGTTTGTTATTTTAAAACTCTATATCTAGTATCGAGCATAAAAGCATCTGCTGATGTAGGCTTGTCTGACTTGTATTTTGGGTAAACAGTATCATCTGGTAACATTATACTACTTCCTGTAGATGCAGGATGCATAGGATGTAGCAAACCCAAACCATGACCAATTTCATGACATATTGTTCGTTGAGCCTTTGATGAACTTAATTTATTATCTACATAAACTGCACACTGGCTCCAGTTTATTGATGGCATCCCGCCAGGAAGGCTTATTGAATTTGAACCACTATAGTAAACCACATATCCTAAAGCGCCCTTTACAGATGATGGAAATGTAGATTTTGCTTTACCGTATATAACAATAGTAGCATTAGTTTTTGAATATACTCTTTTAAAGCCTACCTTTGAAACGCTTGCTTTGTTATTTTTTGTTGCTGTAACCCAGCTTTTTATAGCATTAATAGCTTCATCTTCATACCCAGCATCAATAGCAGTTTTATCAATGTAATAGGTACGATTTGCAAGGCCGCTACTACCTTGTAGTTTTTTATCCATGTAATAAGTATAATTATCGCCTGCAGCACTTACCAAGAAAGTTGATGTGATTAATACTAATATCATCATAATAGAAAAAAGCTTAATATGTTTTTTTGTCTTCATAATGACAACCCCTCTTATTTTTTAATATTTTATTTCTGAAACTTCACATAAGAGTTGTAACAGATCCTTGACAAAATATATACTTCTGCTATTGATTAATAAGTAAAATAATAACGCTTTAGCCCTCATTTTGATTTGGAGTATATGAAATTATTAGAAAAACCTTCATCAATGAGTTGGTATGTTTGTTAGTAGTTGAAAATTGTCACCTCCTCCAAATACTTCGTAATAAGCTGTTTCAATTCTAAGTAGTTTCAGAAAATTTAGAAAGATAGGAGAGTAATATTATTTAATAATTTTTAATAATTCAACCCTCTTAAAATAAAATGATAAATCTGTATTAAAAGATGTTACAGCAGATGATATATTAATTTTTTTAAGGTTCAGTAGTACCCTTTAAGGAAAGAAGTTTGAGATATTAAATATATGCGTTTTGTAACCAGTAAAATAGACTGGTTGCTAGAATAATATATTTAGAAAAGTCAAAAGAATGTAATTCTTAAGGAAAAATAAGAATTTGTATGGATGTATGCACATATAATTACTATTATTTGTTAAAATGTGATAAAATATTACTAAAGGCAATAAAAATTTTTTATACCTTCTGACTTTATATAAATACTATGATGGTCAAATAATTTGTAACAGTACAAGTCCCACTGTAATTAATGTTGGATAATACAAATAATAATTCAACTTTTCATTGATAAGTTTAATATCTACGATTTTTAACTGGGAAAGTTGAATAGATAATTTTAATAAATCAACTTTCCTAATAAAAAATCTCCCACACCTACCATTTAATACTGCATAAGTTGAATTTATTAATAATTATTATTCCAACGGAAATTAAATAAATAACAATCGAAAATCAGAGTATTTGAGGGGAAGTCTAGAAAATTATTTGGGGAGGAATGCAAATGTTCAAAAAGTGTATTTTGTCTTATTTACTAATCACTGCAATTATTACAGGGCTATTCTCAGCTATACCTTTAAGCAAAGCAAATGCTGATACTGGTTTGATGCTTTGGTACAGGTTCAATGAGGGGACTGGCACAAAAGTTGCTGATTCTTCTGGCAATGGACGGGATGGAGTTTTGAATGGTAACTACAGCTGGATAGCTGCACAAAATGGTTCTGGTGCAGTTGCATTGGATGGAAGCTCAGGGTATATAAGAATGCCTAATGGGGTATTGTCAGGGCTGACAGAGACTACGGTGAGTGTAAGAGTTTTTGTTGACCCCACTAACGTCACTCCATCCTGGATATTCAATTTTGGTACAACTACAGATTCAAAAAGTGACGTAAATGCACATTATTTTGGTTTCCTGCTGGAACCAAGTGTATACAGGGTTATGCTTGCAAAAGCTCATTGGAGTGACGAGCAAAATACTAAAGTAAGCTCGGCATTTAGCACAGGAGTATGGAAGTATGTTACCTATACTCAAAAAGGAACTATAGGTACACTTTATGTAGATGGGGTAAAGGTGGCGGCTAATGAAAATGTCACATATGCACCAAAAGATATTGAAGCTACAGTAGCAAACTTTATTGGAAGGGCACCTTATCTTGAGGACAGGTATTTAAAGGGTAAAGTGGCGGACTTCAGGCTTTACAATAGAGCACTAAGCCAGTCAGAGGTTGTTGATATTAGTAATAGCTTATCGGCTGATATTGTTGCAATGGATAAAACTGAACTAAACCTTGGAGATTTAAGTGCTGTTATTTCAAAAATCACTTTGCCAACAACAGGAGTAAATGGCAGTACTATTACCTGGCAATCTTCAGATACAAGTCTTATTACAACAACAGGTAATGTTACTCGCCCTAAATACCCCGATACAGATAAGCAGGTTACACTTACAGCAACAATTACAAGAGGAAGTGTAAAAGATACGAAGGAATTTTACGCAACGGTAAAAGCAATATTGCCAGGAGAAGACCCAATTATAGAGCTGGCAAAAAGGCAGCTTTCCATTCCTAATTCAAATGATATACGTGGAAATATAACATTGCCTAAATCATTTATTGTTGACGGAGTTACAGTTAATTTGAGTTGGACAACTGACAGGCCTGATATTGTCAATGTAAATGAAATAGTTAATTCAAACTATGACAATACACCTGCAGGTGTCGTTACAAGACCTAGCCAAGACACTAAAGTAACGTTAACAGCGCACCTTTCTAGAGGAACTGCAACTGGTACAACAGATTTAACTATTACTATAAAGGCTAAGCCAAAGGCTATTAGTGAATCGGATTACAAGGGATATTTCTTTACATATTTTACTGGCACTTCTAGACCCGATGCAGAGCAGATATACTTTGCTTCAAGTAAAGATGGGCTTTATTGGAACGAGCTGAATGAAAACAATCCAGTATTGACTTCAACCGTTGGAGATAAAGGTGTGCGTGACCCATATATCTTGAGATCACCTGAAGGTGATAAATTTTATATGGTTGCAACAGACCTAAGAATAGCAAACGGTAAAGGCTGGGATCATGCTGGAACATACGGAAGTAAATCAGTTGTTGTTTGGGAATCCAATGATTTGGTAAATTGGTCTAAAGAAAGGCTGGTTAAAGTTTCTAGAGATGATGCAGGCTGTACGTGGGCTCCTGAAATAGTATTTGATGATAAGACAGGAGAATATGTAATGTTCTGGGCATCACGAATAGGAGCAGATAACTTTAGCAAGTTTAGAATATATATAGCAAAGACAAGAGATTTTTATACCTTTACCGAACCAAAGCTATATATTGACAGAAGTAATGATGTAATTGATACAACCATCATCAAGCAAGGAGGCACATATTACAGATTTTCAAAAGATGAGGTTAATAAAAACATCCTTATAGATAAATGTGACCAGTTGCTGAATAAGACCTTCGTATCTGCACCATCAACTAGTGTTGAAAGCCAAAAAGGTGTTGAAGGTCCAGCAATTTTCAAGTTTAACGGTCAAAACAAATGGTGTCTCCTATTAGACTACTACGGAGGCAGCGGTTACTATCCGATGGTATCCACAGATCTTTCCTCCGGCGTGTTTACGAAACTAAGTACTTCTGAGTATAAGCTGCCATCTGGGCCACGTCATGGAACGGTAATGCAGATAACACAGGCCGAATACAATGCAGTTATGGCAAAATGGGGAGGTATACCTACAAATCCTGTTGAGGAACCACAGCAAAAGCCAATTCTAGAATACAAATTTGACGAAACAAAGTCAGGAAATGCAATTGCTGATACATCAGGCAATAACCGAACTGGTACATTAAATGGAACCGCAGCTTATGTAAAGGACTCTGAAAAAAATTCTCAAGTGCTTTATCTTGATGGAACAACTAACTCCTTTGCCGCATTCCCTCAAGGCTTCTTTGATGGCAGGGACACTGTAACTATTTCAATGGACATCAAGCCCATAACAGTATCAGGTAATTTCTTTACCTTTACAGTGGGAAAAGATACTAATAAATACATGTTCCTTAGAACTAGAGATACTGAAAGCAGAAATGCCATAACAATAAATTCATTTCAAAACGAACAAGAAGTTAAAGCCACAACAGCAGCAATAGCAAACAAGTGGATGAATATAAAGCTGGTAATAACACCTACTAGTATGGCAATTTATAAGGATGGCTTAATGCTTGGCAGAAACAATAATGTATCCTTATCAATGTCGGATTTAGGTACAGGACTGCTGGCTTATTTAGGTAAATCCTTCTATTCAGGAGATTCATATTTTAAAGGCTATTTTGACAATGTAAGAGTATACAACCGTGCATTAACAGAAACAGAAATTGCAAAAGAATTTGGCATTCCAAACGAGCCAGTTAAAATTATAAGTGCTGAAGATGTAATTCTTAAAAAGGAAGCAGGTCAATTACCTGAATTGCCTTCAAAAGTGAAAGTAAATTACAGCAATGGCACTACCGGAAATGTTAAGGTAAACTGGGATGCTATAGTTGAGCCTGCTCAAAATCCGAGCAATGGAACTATAACAGTACAAGGAACACTATATGATAATGAGTACAACAACCCGCTTATATTGAATAGAGCAGACCCGTGTATATACAAGCATACAGATGGTTATTACTACTTTACCGCCTCATATACAGATGGTTCAAACGGACACAACAATGTAGGCATGTATCAATATGACAGAATTGTTCTGAGAAAAGCAGCAACTATACAGGGGCTTGCCACTGCCGAGGAAAAAGTAATATATACAAAGGCTCCACTTGACGGAAATAAGAGCCCACATGTTTGGGCACCTGAGATACATTTTATTGATGGTAACTGGTATATCTACTATACAACTACCATATCCAGCACTGATGTTTGGGCAATACGACCTCATGTATTGATGTGCCCAGGAAATCTAGATCTAATGGTAAAAAGTAACTGGCAGGACAAGGGC
>JAEWZA010000205.1 GCA_023395575.1 Bacillota bacterium | reverse complement strand
GGATATGCGGATTCTTAAGAAGCTGTCAGACCAGAGTTTTATTGAAATGGTTGAGAAAAACATAATTATTCATCTTAAAGATTTAGAGGATGTAGCTCTTGCTCAGAAACTTTTAGAAAAATGGTGGAGAGAAAAAGCGACTTCAATTTATGCACAAGAAGTTGATGCTATCTATAATAAGGTATTCAGAAAATATTCAATAGAGAAGCCAAGTATGCAAGTGAAAAAGATGAAAACATTATGGGGAAGCTGTACACCTAACAAGAACAAGATAACATTGAACGAGTATTTGTTAAAAGCAGATTTACGGTGTATTCAATATGTAGTCCTACATGAATTGACTCACCTTTTGCATCCGTTCCACAACAAGGATTTTTATGAGTTTATGACTGTCCAAATGCCTGATTGGCAAGTGAGAAAAGAGCAGTTGGATAAGGAAGTTGTTCAAGGACTATAAAGATTATTGTTTAATATCAAAAAGTGGCTTTTAGGTTTAGTGAAAAAAGTAGTTATTGGATTAATAAAGTAGCTATTCAATATTCACTCTATCAATCGCACTCATCCCGAGTGCGATTTTTTCGTGCAAAAATTAAATTCCAAGGTGTACAGATGCCTTTTTAAACGTGGAAGTTTATGAAGGCATCTCTTTTGTTGTGGATTTTCCACTCAACTGCACTTCTCATCGTTGAAATAAGTGAGAGGAAAATTTTTCGTCCAACTGAGCCCTTCTGCTAAAAACGGACACTAATTCGTGATAATATCTCCTGTTTTCTTAGCATTCCTATATTGTTGATTTTATTTGATATTAAGTCAAATATTTACATGTATTTCTCAGACTAATCCAATTTTAAAATGCTATTATTAAAAAATGTTAGGCTGCAATTTTATTGAATAATCGCTTATATTTCTTAGGTGGCATCCATCCACATTTTGAATGACGTCTTTGACGGTTATAATAAACTTCTATATATTCAAATATGGCCTGTTTGGCTTCTTGCCGTGTTTTAAACCGATAAAAATTGGTACACTCACATTTCATATTACTAAAGAAGTTTTCTGCTACAGCATTGTCATATGGATTACCTTTACGACTCATGCTAGCAACTATTTTATGCTCCGAAAGCAAGTCCTGATAGGCGTTTGAGCAATAATCGACTAAAGAAAAGGGATTACTCCCTTTTCCTCGTCTAAGAACCGTACGTGAGAGTTTCCAACTCATACGGCTCAAGCATTTCTTCACCATTTCTGGCGGCAGACAGTAATTTTAATTGCAGTTTTCTCTGTTCATAATATTTGCTGTGAATAAACGGATTCTTAGAAATCTGTAATTTGGGATGACGGACAATTTGTATTTTTCTTAGATTGATAAGGTTATATTCGTCCGTCATGAACAACCATCTCTTTCCATTCTTTTCGTGCCAATATTTATTTAATCTCCACCATAGATTCTTGTTTGGGTGTCTATGCTTTGCCCACTGTTGCAGTAAAATATAGAGTGTATTGTTAATATATGAGAAGGCTTGGCTAGCGACAACATGTTTATGATAGTTTGTCCATCCTCTGATTATTTGGTTTAACCTTCGAATCAGTTCTGTTTGTGTCCTTGCTTTCATTTCTTTCAGAATAATAGTTGAGCATTTTCTTATCATTGTCTTTATTGAACTCTTTGAAGGTTTGATTATCAGTTTTCCTTTGTATTTTCGGAAAGTCCATCCTAGGAAGTCAAAGCCATCATCTATGTGTGTGATTATTGTTTTTTCTTCGGATAAAGTCAATCCTCTTGCTTTTAGAAATTGGCTGATGGTTAGTTTTATTTCCTCTGCAATTTCTTTAGTATTTGCGGTGATAATAAAGTCATCAGCATATCTCACTAGATTAACTTTAGCCTTTGCTCTGTAATGGTTTTCAATTTTTCCTTTGGAATTTCTGTGGTATTTGTCTTGAATTAGCTTTTCTAGCCCATCCAATGTCATGTTTGCATATATGCTTGATATAGCGCCTCCTTGTGGCGAGCCTGTTTCTGTAGAGAAAAGTTCTCCTTCATATATAAACCCTGATTTTAAGAATTGCTTCATTATTCTTTTGTCCATTGGTATGTTTTCTAGCAGCCAATCATGATTAATGTTGTCGAAGCAGCCCTTGATGTCTCCTTCTAATATCCAGGTTGGTGAGCATTTTCTTGCTAGTACGTTAAATATTTGCTCACAGGCATCCTTAGCGCTTCTTCCTTTTCGAAATCCAAATGATATGTGGTCTCCTGTTACTTCGGCAACTGGTTCAAGTGCTAATGCATATAGTGTTTGCATTGCTCTATCGTACATAGTTGGTATCCCTAATGGTCTTTTCTTGTTTTTACCTTTCTTTTCTATATATACACGTCTCAAAGGTTTTGCACTATAATGTATGTCTGTGAGTAGTAATACAGCTTTCATCTTTGATGCTGATGTCGACCATAGTTTTCTGTCTACTCCAGAAGTGTTTTTGCCTTTATTTGAAGTTACCTTTTTTACCGCATATACTTTGGCACTTAGAGAATGTGTTAGTAAGTATTGAAGTCTCTTCGTTTTGTTCTTGTGTCCCTTTACTGCTGCCTTAGCAATTCTTGTTTGTAGCCTATTAACATCCTTTTGTACTTGTACCCAGTTAATGGAGTCCCATTGAGCTGCAAGTGTTTTGGTGTCTTTTAGATTCTCGGTTTTATCCGTCGTTGAATTACTAAAATTCATAAGTTTACAATCCTTTCATGCCAAGAAATACCATAGGATAAGTCAGCACCTTTTCAGGTTAGGGCAAATATTGAACCCTTATCTCTTTTGTTACAAAAGTAGCATTCGCTTTTTATCCTTTTCTTCTGCCCTCTATGCTGTTTCTTCCCCTTGCGGTTGGATATCTCATAATTATGAGGAGCATATAGGGTTTACCAAGTTCCGCATAATACATAATTGTAAAAG
>JAEWZA010000199.1 GCA_023395575.1 Bacillota bacterium | reverse complement strand
AAGAAGCCTTTGATTATATAAAGACTATTTTATCAAAAGAAAATCAAATGAATGATAATTTAAATGTTCCAGTAAATACTGCCGCATTTAAAGAGCAGCTTGAGCTTGTTAAAATTATAAGACCAGATTCTCAGATTGAGGAGCTATTTAAAACTGTTAATAGCTGCTCACTTACTGATGCAAGTGTATTAGATATAATCAACAAAGAACTACCTGATTATTTAAATGGAAAAAAGTCAGCTGAGCAGATAGCTAAAGTAATTGATGAGAAGGTTTCATTGTATTTGAATGAGTAGGTGTGGTAGTAGACCACAGAAGAAAAGCTAAAACTATAGGGTCGGGTATCAATTTACTTAAATGAATAAAATATTCAAGCCAAGCTACAACCAGTTTATTTAAAAGAAAAGTAGCTTGGCTGTTTTTATTAAATGAATTATTTTGTTACCTATGTAAACTAATTTATTTTAAATATTTATTTTACTTTTTGCTTGATGAATCTTCCATACCTACAATTTTATACTGTAATATTTTAATAAATAATTCAACTTTCCCAGTTGAATTTTAGGTGTTTAAACTTATCAGTGGAAAGGTTGAGTTAGAAATAATTGCATGAATTAGTTGTTGAACCACAGTGTTTTTGCCGTAAAAACGACACGATGTCGTTTTTAGTACACTATGAACCATGGATGGTGAATGTGTGCGACGGCTAAAATACTGCGGTGAAGCATTACTAATTCAAGTAATTATTTCGGCAACAAACCATTGATAAGTTTGAACACCGATAGATTTTTGGGGTGGGAAAGTTGAGTAAATAAGTAAAATGATCTATTTTATGAACTATATGTAAATAAATAGTTAATATTGTATTGATATCCATGAATTTGTAATGAATTTACTTTATAATTTAAGTATCAAATGGAATGGCGGTTTTACTATTCAATTCTTATTAAGTATATGCAAATAATTATGGGCGACACTCATAACTAAATTACTAATAAATTGAAAGAATGAAAGAAAGGGATGTAGCAATGAAAACAAAAAATTATATAGTTATTCTATTATTAATAATAGCACTTGTGCCAATTACATCTTGTTCAAATAAAGAGGCTGTAAGTGATGAAACCAAAACTAAGGATTCAAAGGCAGAAATAAAAATAGATGTGATGAAACATGAAAATTATATGCTTGCAGCAATTTCGGAATTTAATAAGACTCATGATAATGTGAGTATTAATTATGGTGATTTAATTACTTTTAGTGAGGAATATAGAAATAAGTACATAACCAGTTTAGCTGTAGGAGAAGGACCAGACATAATAAGAATTGAGCCTCATTTATTTGTTGCAGTTAATAAAATGGTTAACTCAGGAATATTTTATGATTTGAATAAATTAATTGATAAAGATAAGGGCTTCAAGCTTTCAGACTACAACCAAAAGGTACTAGAGTGTGGAGTAGTTAATAGCAAAAGGTTTTACATACCTTTAGGCTATAGCTTCAGAGCTTTTTTTGTTAAGGGAGGGGCATTAAAAGAGAATGGCTTTACTACGGAAGGCCCCAACTGGACACTAGCAAATTTTGCAGATGAGGCATATTCGTATATGCAGAAAAACAAGGACAAGGGAAAAGGTTTTATGGTAACTGGATATTTGTCTTTAAGCGATGTAGTTAAAATTAGTGGGATAAATTTCATTGACTATGTAAAAAAGGATGCGAAGATTGATTCTCCAGAGTTTATAGAGTTAATAAATATTTATAAAAAGCTAAATTCTACAGTGAAAGTAGCAAGAGAGATTAATGCTAGTTACACAGGAAGTGATGATGTGCTTGAGATAAGTACATCCTGTCCAGAATTTGAGAATGGTACTGCGCTAATAATGGATAACAGGCTAGTTTACCCCATGTGGTTTAGGGATTATATTAACCAAAAAACCAATTTATATTTGTTTCCTCAGTACACAGATAAGAAAACCATTTTGTTAGAACCGATGGTGTCTTTAGCTATTAATTCAAAATGTACACATAAGGATGAAGCGTATGAATTTATTAAATTATTACTGTCAGATGAGTATCAAAGTATCGGTAATATGAAAAGAGATTTTCCATACCTTCCTGTTAATACAAAAGCTTATTTAAATAACGTAAATTGTTTTATAGGTAATCTGGGTGACCAAGCAGTTGAGAAGATTTATGACCGAGAAAAAAGAAAGTTGCAAGTAGAAGAACAGCTAAAGGAAATAGATAGTATTAGTAGATGCGATACTGTAGATGCTCAAATCTACGGTATTATGGACAGTGACGGAAAAGCTTTTATTGATGGGAAGTATAGCGCAGAACAGACTGCAAAAATTATTCAGGATAAGGTTATGCTTTATTTGAATGAGTGATTTAGGTATATGCTGGATAACTAAGTTTATAAGACTTATGTGGTTTGTAACCAACGGCACTTTTGAACTGACTGAAAGGAAATGAATTAACTATGAAAGCTAAAATGTGTAAGGGCTTGCTTTTGCTGATAATAATACTTGTAGCGATAACAGCATGTTCAAGTAAAGCTACTGAAAATGTTACAAGCAATAATAAAAACGCAAAAGCAGAGATAACAATAGATGTAATGAGTTCTGACTATTATATACTTGCTGCTATTAAGCAATTCAATGAAACACATAAAAATATAAGCATAAATTATGGAGACGTAATTACATATAGCGAAGAATATAAAAATAAGTACATAACTAGTCTAGCTGTAGGAGAAGGTCCTGATATTATAAGGGTTTACCCTAGGATGGGTTTATTAGCGGCTGTACATAAGACAGCCAATTCGGGAATTTTTTATGACCTTGATGAGCTGATTGAAGAAGATAAAAGCTTCAAACTTTCAGATTATAATCAAAAGGTAATGGATAGCGGCGTAATCAATGGAAAGAGATTTTTGATACCTTTAAACTATAACTTCAGTACATATTTTGCAAAAGAAGGTGTCTTAAAGGAGAATGGCTTTACTACAGAAGGACAAGAGTATACTCTTGAGAACTTTGCCGATGAAGTATATGCATTTATGCAGAAGAATAAGAATGCTGAAAAGTACTTTATGACCCTGCACAATTTCACTCTAAGTGATATTGTAAAAATCAGCGGACTTAGTTTTATTGATCTAAATAAAAAGAATGCAAAATTTGATTCTACAGAATTTGTAGATTTACTGAATATTTATAAAAAGCTTTATTCGGTAGAAAAAGAAATTGAAAAGGATATCAGGTATTATCTTAGTATAGAGGATATTTTTGAAAATTCTACAGTTTGCCCGGATTTTAACAATGGTAATTCCTTGATTATAAATAACATTGATTCAGAGCTTTGGCCAAGAGATAAATACAATAAAGAAGTTAAAACTTATTTATTCCCTCAGTATACAGATAAAAAGAGTATTCTGATAGAGCCTATGGAATATATGGCGATAAATACAAAATGCAAATATAAAAAAGAGGCTTTTGAATTCATTAAGTTACTTTTAACCGAAGAATATCAAAATTCATATAGTTCTTTCTATATACCAGTTAATAATAATGCTTATTTAAACGGTGTAAACTTCTATATTAGTAATCTTGGTAATTCTCCGGTGGTTAGTGGTGAATACGATGCAGAAAAACGGAAAGCACAGGTCAAAGAACAGTATGAAGAAATACAAAAAATCAGTGTATGCGATACTGTAGATGCTCAAATCTATAACATTATCGACAGTGAGGCAAAGGCGTTTATAGATGGAAAATATAGCGCAGAGAAGACAGCAAAGATTATTCAGGATAAGGTAATGCTGTATTTGAATGAGTGATTTAAGACATACACGTTAGATAAGTTTAAATGAATTTAAGTAATTGTATTCAACGAAATTCACGAACTAGTGAAAGGAAATGAACATAACTAAAAAGCTTAAATGTGCAGGTTTTGATTTTACTGATAAAAACACTTGTAGATATAACCTCTTGTTCAAGCAGCAAAGCACAGATAGATTTTTTATGTGGGGAAATTGATTAAATAGTAAATATCATTTAAATATTTATGAGACTAAAAGTTATTTTTTATTGTGCATTTTATTAATAGAAACCTTTAGTTTCAAATACAACATATGGAGGGTATAAAATGAAAATTATAAGAAGAGTATTAGTTTTTATTGTCACAGTAGCATTACTGTCTAGCACAGCTTGCTTCAACAATAAAAACGAGAATAAGTCATCAAAACTTGTAATCAATGTAATGGAATATGATAATTACCTGAGAAATGCCATTAAAACCTTCAATTCTAATCACACAGATTGCAAAATTGAAGAAAAGCTATATTACAGTGACCAATACGAAAAATATTCACGAGATATTCAAGCTGGTCTTTTATCCAATGATGGTGCAGACATTATAGTAACGTCTCCTGTCCGAATCCCAATGCTTTCAAAATACATAGATAAAGGCTCATTCAGTGAACTGGATGATTTATATGATGATGATAAAACCATAAATAAAGATGATTATTATAGCGAGATTATGAACTATGGTTTTTATAAAGGAAAGAGATATTTAATTCCTCTTAGCTATACCATAGATGCACTGTTTACAACTAAAAGTCTTCTTGATGAAAAAGGAATAGACAATCTGAGTCAAGATGTCACTTGGGAAGATATTTCAAAATTATCAGAGGACTATCAAAAAAATCAAGACAAAAAAAGTTGTTTATTACCATATTTAAGTTTTAGTTCAGTGTTGGCAGGCTTAGACCCTAATTTTATTGACATAGAGAATAAAACCTCTCGACTTGCTTCTAATGAAGCAAATAATGCATTGAAATTTTATGAAACAATAAATAAGTCAGTTATGCCAGCTAGTGAACTAAGTAAAAAAGCAAGTAATGGTGACATATCAGCTCTTCTAAATAATGGTGATTCCATTTTTCTTAATGCTGCCATTTCAGGACCACAAATGCTCTGGTACAACTATTTATCTTTTAAATCTGAAGTTCAACCAATGGTCTATACTGTCAAGAATTCTAATAACAAAGTACCTGCCAAGGTAGATTTATTTGCTGCAATAAGTACAAAATGTACTAACAAAGAAGCAGCATATGAGTTTATTAGCATGTTGTTGTCAAAGGACAGCCAGACTAAATCAGAATTGTATGGAATCTCTGTGTGCAAAACTGCATATCAAGAGAAAAAAGATATGTGTATTAAAGGAAAAGAAGACAACTCAGGAGGTCAACTGGGCAGAAAGGGTGGTCTTAAAACTGACGAGTCCATAAAAATGCTATTGACTCAAATAGATGAAATTATTGCTAATATTGATGTGTGTAAAAT
>JAEWZA010000155.1 GCA_023395575.1 Bacillota bacterium | reverse complement strand
AGTTAATGCAGATAACTGCATTGGTGTTTTTAGTGCTGCACCGCTTTATACCTACAATAGTTCTTGTAGTTGTTATTATTAAAGAGGCATTAATGTTAACAGGCGGTATTATGCTATATAGAAAAGGAAAAACTGTTATTGGTGCAAACTGGTATGGAAAGCTTGCTACAGTTATTTTCTATTTCGCCATATTGGCAACCATTATACTTAGTCTGGATAGTCTTAATAATATATATACAACTATAGCAATTAATATTGCTTTAGGCTTGGCTGTAGCCTGCACATTATTTGCTCTTGTAATGTATATCATTATTTACTTTAAGTTTTCTAAGAATTATGAAAATAGCACAAAATAGAGAGAATCTATAAAAATAACTACTGTAAATCTTCGGAGAAATAAGATACACTTTTAGGTGTATCTTTTTAATTTATTGCGATACTTAATAAAATGGATAATTGATTTAATAATTATTAGTATTAAATAAAAAAAATTAATGTTTATTTTGCTAATGTTAATATATTAGTAACATTTTTATGATATTATATAATATAAGTATTTAGTGAACCGTTTAATGTGGAGGATGAATTGTTCGGTTATATAATGCCGGAGAAACCGGAGCTAAAAATAAAAGAATTTGATATATACCGTGCCTATTACTGTGGAGTATGTAAGACAATAGGAAAGAGGCACGGACAGCTAAAAAGGATGACTTTAACCTATGATGCTGCATTTCTGGCCATGCTTTTATGTTCAATCCTTAAAATTGATACTAAGATGACAAGGGAGCGTTGTATTGTTCATCCTTTGAAAAAAAGCTTTGTCACCCGCAATGAAATTATAGATTATTCTTCCGACATAAATATAATATTGGCGTATAATAATATTAAAGATAAGTGGGAGGATGACAGTTCAAAAGCTGCTTTAGCCGGAATGGCTGCTCTGAAGAGGGCATACAAAAAGTTGGCGTTAGTATACCCGGAAAAATGTGCTATAATAGAGCAAAGGCTAAGAGAACTGGCTCAACTGGAAAAGGTCGGATGTGCATCGGTAGATGCGGCGGCAGAACCTTTCGCCAAGCTGATGGAAGAAATTCTTGATTATGAAAAGCTTGATGACCAGACCAGACAAATATTAAGATGGCTGGGGTACAATATCGGAAAATGGATTTATCTTATAGACGCTTTTGATGATCTAGAGGACGATTTAAGGAAATCCAGCTACAATCCATTCTTGCTCCATTTCAAATTTGATAGTGGCAGCGAAGATATTCCCGCTTTCAAAAGCCGTATAAAAAGCCAGGTTGAGTTTACTTTGTTGTATTGTTTGAGAGAAGCTTCCAAAGCATTTGAACTGCTGGATGCTAAAGAAAACAAAGGTATTTTGGAAAATATCATATACATTGGTATGTTAAGCAAAACAGATAAAATTTTATGCCAGAGGAGTTGTGGTAATTGTGAAAAATCCGTATGAGGTACTCGGAATAAATGAAGGTGCATCAGATGAAGAAATTAAAAAGGCATATAGGGAGCAAGTAAAAAAATATCATCCTGACCAATATCAGGATAATCCCCTTTCAAAATTGGCGGAAGATAAGCTGAGAGAGGTTAATGAAGCCTATGATTATCTTACTGGCAAAGGGCAGTCTGCCAAAAGTAGTAACGGCTGGAGTGGAAGAAGCAGTTATCCGGGAGGAAAGAGCGGCACCGGAGCAGGACAGAACTACGGTGACGCAAGCTTCAGACAGGTGAGAATGTATATAAACAGCGGAAACATTGCTGCCGCCGAGTCAATGCTTGAGAGTATTCAGGATAAAAACGCAGAATGGTTCTATCTGAGAGGTCTGATATTTATGAAAAAAGGCTGGTATAACGAAGCAATGATGAATATACGCCAGGCCTGCAACATGGACCCCTCAAACTATGAATACAGAGACGCTTTGAACAGAATGAATTCAAACAATAACATGTACCGTGGAAATGCAACTAACCGTGGCTACGGGGCAGGGCCAAGCTTTTGTGATATGTGTATGTGTGCCTGGTGCTCGGATTCCATGTGTGAATGCTGTGGCGGTGATCTGATCGGCTGCTGCTGATATAAAACAGGTTCGGAGGATTTGTACTAAATGAACAATGGCTCGAGAGTAAAAAGAATTACGCTGAGCGGTATACTTCTTGCTTTTACAGTAATATGTGTATTTCTTGCAGCGGTGCTTCCCACAAGCAAACTGTCTTTATACGCCCTAAGTTCACTTTTTATTTCTGTAATAATAATTGAGTTCGGTACAAAGGCTGGCTGGGTGTTTTATCTGGCATCAGCCATCTTGTCCGCTTTACTGGTACCAAGGCTTGAAGTAATACCCTTTATGGTTTTTTTCGGCGTATACGGGCTGATAAAGCTCTATATTGAAAGGCTTAGCAGCAGAGTGGCAGAGTATGTTTTGAAGCTTGCTTATTTTAATATCTGCCTTATTTTAGGTCTTTTTTTCCTAAAGGAAATCATTTTGAATGGTGTTAACCTGTCTGCACCTGTGTACATAGTTGCTGCTGTGCTGGAGGTTGTATTTGTGATATATGACTATATATACACCCTGTTTATCAGATTTTACGGCACGCAGCTGAAGCAGAGACTAAGGCTTTAGATCAGGGGAATAGAGAAATAATTTGAAAACCGACGCTTTGTATATTACAATATTTGTAAATGCAGAGCGCTTTTTATTGTCTGGGAAAGGCAATAAAACCTTTGAATATACATACAAAATACCTGTACCACCCGGGGAGGTAAAAGATGTCGTCAGCGTTTTCATATTCCATCGCTGTTTTTATTATTATACTTATAGCAGGCTGCGCCGTTAATTTACTGGTACAGCATTATATTCTTCAGTTATTGGGTATCGCTTTCTTCTTTACATATATAATCATCAATTCTGCCATATTTGTGGAAAACACATATGATGTAGCCTTTATCGATTTATTTTACCGGTCGCTGCCTTCTCTTTTCGGGATTTCAGCATGT